>JAJTHR010000176.1 GCA_021298935.1 Parachlamydia sp.
ATGAAAACAGCTAAGTGGTCGGTTCTAAATGATTGTGGGTGGCTGGTTCTTCATGATTGTTTGATTGGCGGTTAAACGAAATCGTCAAATGGCTGATTCTGACTGATCGTCAGGTGGCCGATTCTCAGTGATTTTTACCACTAGCAATAGTTGCACTAAGGCCCGTGATATACTTGGCTTTTATTTGACGTGCGATTTGCTCAAAACTAAAAGCTGGCAAATGATGACACTCATCAACGATGACATGTCCATATTGAGAAACAATCTCATCCACAACCCCTTTTCGATTTAAACTCTGCATGACGGCTACATCGATCAATCCTGTGGGCTTTCTCTTTCCCCCGCCGATGCGGCCTATAGCATTTTTTGGTAGCTCTAGAAATGAGGAAAGTCTTTCAATCCACTGCTCCTGCAGTTGCTTACGATGGACTAGAATTAAGGTATTGACTTTACGCTTTGATATCAACCAAGCTCCCACAACAGTTTTTCCAAAGGCTGTTGTGGCAGATAGGACACCGAAATCCGTTTTCAAAAGAGTTTCTGCAGCTATCTTTTGTTCTCTTCTTAATTCACCTAAAAATTTTGTTTTTAAAGGAGTTCCTTTCTGCAGTTCTTCCCTCACTGATACTTGGATTTTAAGTTCTGAAAAAAGCTGATGTATCTCATCAAGACAACCTCTTGGAAGGCCTATGTAGTTAGGGTGATCCATGCTGCAAGAGATCAATCTTGGTTTCTCGTAAGTAGGAAGACGCATCGCTTGTGCTTTATAAAATTCCGGGTTAGGAAATGTAGCAAGACGAATCAAACGATTCTTTAAAGCCGGAGGAAGATTTTCTTTAGGAATATAAATTTCATTTCCGAGGACAATTTCTAACTTTTTGGGAAGATCGGCAATAATAGGTAATGGTTTGGAAGGTTTATTCCAAGGAATAGGATTATCTTCTTCAATCACTCTAAGATGTGTTCCTACAATGCGTCCCTTTGCTTCCGCTTGCCGAACAATCGTTTCCACCTGACTACGGCTCAACCTACCTAAAGATGCGAGATAAGCCCATTGATCCCCATAAGCAATCAACTCTTCATTCACAAATACACTGTTACCAACGTCACGTGCTTTTTTTTGTAGCGGCAATGCGATAAGGTTGCCAAAGCCTCCTTGCGGCAAAGTGTCTTGATTGGGGAAAAAGCGATCGTAAGAATCCAATCCGATATCGGGATTTTGCTCCATTGTTTCTGTGAGTATGTGACATCCCAATTTCCTTGCTAAAACGGCTGGTACTGCTTCAGAGAAAAATATCCAGATATGGGCGCCATGACCTCAACGAGAGCGTTCAATGGCTGCAGGGATATTGAGACTTTTACAAATATTAAAAAAAGCCCTTGCATCAGTTTCCCAATTAGATTTGTCAAAATCTGCTGCAAGAAAGAAACAGGTTTCATCTAAAAGCATGGGGTAAATTCCCATAACAAAATCCTTTCCAGCATTGTCATGACCCAATAAATGCCACTTCACTACTTCATCAGTCATTGACAAAAAGCATCGGTGCCTACATTCTGAACATTTTATTTTGGGCTTCTCGCAAATTCCACGAACCCATTCATTCCCACACGCTGGTGAATAACCAGCTTTCCCGGTTTTTCGGCTTTCAAACCGTTGAGGATAAATATCATCGCGACCTTTAAACAACGACCGAAACAACGTGATCTTAGAAGAAGGAGCAGCGGTTTGAGTGATTGGGCTGTTTAATATAATAGGATTCACAGGTTGCAATTCTCAATAAGGTTTCTATTCATCTCCGCAACAGTCTCGTAAAGACGATCAGCATATTTGATAATATTTTTATGTGAGAAATGAGTGTTTTAGCTCAGGATTTGGCTATTTATATAATAATTTTTGATCCTTTCTCTATCTTCATTCTCTTGATCCCCCTTATAGTAGATTTCAATGAACTCTATCCTGTCTTCAACTGAAACATAGGCATATGTGACTCAAATACCGGAATGCACTCCTTTTCCTTTTAATGATTTACAAGCGAATTTCTTTACTTTAAAGATTTTAGGATTTTGAATTGCAAGGTTTTCAATTGCAAAGATGCCATGATTGTCGATATTGAGTTTATGGTAGGCAATCAATTGTGCTTTCACGAGAGAGTCTAGATCTTCCTCAAGACTCGGGAATCTTTTAAGGAGCTTCTTTAGATCTTTCTTGAATTTATCTAGCTGCTCAATGTGCTTGAATTTCATCGTTGCTATACTCTCTTACGCTATAGGCTGGGGTTCGGTAAAATACAGATTCATAATCAATTTTTTCCCTTTCCGATGCGACCATCCATGGGACATCTTGATGAGAGTATTCGCTTATTGTTGAGGCATTCATTCCAGATAATTTTTGCAGCACATCATCTATCACTTTAATCTCATTTGCATTAAGGACAGAAAGATCAGGTTCTTGGTGGGGTAGAAATTTTTTTTGGAGATGTTGAAAATATTTACTTTTCACGACCTCAATTTCTTTGTTTTCAATCATCTCATTTACAATTGATTGAAATTCAATTGGAGTAGGGCCGTGATGGTTTTTAATATATGTAGCTCCAATGAGTTGCTCTTCATACTTCTCGTAATAGTTGAAATCTATAAAATACAATAGCTTATATAAGACAGTTTCACCCACATTTGGCTTTGCTCCAACCTTCCCTAAAATATAGAGAAGAACTTCCTTAAACTTTTTCAGGTTTTTTCTTGGAACACTAATCCGCAAGTCTGTTTTTTTTTCTTTTGGCTTCTGAACATGTTCTAAAAAAACTTCTGTCGAAGACTTAAGGCTTAACAACTCATCAATCGAAATATTCAATAAATTGGACAATAAAATGAGTTCGTCGGCTTTTAATGAACGTTTATCATTTTCTATTAAAGACAATGAAGCTCTATCCAGTCCTAATCTTTGCGATAATTCCCCTTGGCTTATTCTCAATGCTTCTCGCAAAGCTTTAATTCGTTTACCTAAAGATTTTTCCATAAAAAATTTCCTATTTTTCTTTTATTATAATGCATGTTGTAATTCCAAACAAGTATATGTTATAATACTTAACACTAGTCTAAAGATTATGAGAATTAGAGAGTTTAATTTTATTCTTTGGAGTAGTTGTAAACCCCCATTAGAACGAGTTTCGAAGGCTGAGTGCAATAAAAAAATTGAAATTGCTAGATTATATCCGAGCCAAGTTTTGCGAGAATGAAATCAACAAAATGTCTTATTTTAGATGGTACATATCTTCGATGTGGAAACGCAACATATAAAGGGATTTCCCTCTCGACATAAGAAGGCAATATCTCAATAAGTTTTTTTTGATTTAATAAATCACTCACCAAGGAATAATGAGCTTTAATAATACCCAGTCCTTCTTCCGCTAATTTTACCATTGTCTTGGAATCATTCACGCAAAGATAGGGTTCTAATTTAATCTCTTCTTTATTTGGAAATTTGAGTAAATTGGAGGGGTTTCGCATGGTGTGAATAATATGTTGATGCTTTGACAAATCGCTAGGTATTTTTGGAATGCCAAACTTTTTTAAATAATCAGGCGAAGCGCAAAAACAACATCGTGTAGTGGCAATTTTTCTTTGAATGATATTGCCCGTTGCTGGGATACTCATTCCTATTAATACATCTATAGCCTCTTCATCAAAGTTTGGCAGTCGTTCAGCTAATTCAAGATTAATATAAATATTTGGAAATAGGCAAAGAAATTCACGTAAATAAGGCACTATATGTGAAGAAGCAAAATAATGCCCGCTTACTACTTTTATACTGCCACCTTGAACATTGGACACGAATTTGCGATAAATGAACGCAAAAACAAGGAGATCCAGTATGGAAGTTGGTCAAGCCAAACGTTGGACAGCATCACGAAAAATAGAGGTAGTGCTTCGTCTTTTAAGGGGG
>JAJTHR010000109.1 GCA_021298935.1 Parachlamydia sp.
AAAAAAAAAGAGCTAGATTCATAGTATTTTGTTCAATTTCCACCACGAAAAAGGACAAACTATGAACCTGCTCGATGCTCTATTAATGATCTTTTCTATGTGGCGACCAGCCTTTTGTAAAACGGCTGCTTTTATCCGAGCTAAAGAACTTGCTTTCGCTTGCTTATGTGCTTGTGGTAAAAAACAATCGCTAGTATGGCCATTTATCTTGGTCGTTCTTATAAATTCCCTATATCAGACTACAAATTCTACTCCGATTGCAAGTGGAATGTCGAGGATCTTTTTGATTCAATTCTAGGTTTAACTGCTCAATATATTGAAAATAAGTATGTTACTATTGCTGCTGATGACACAAAAATTCACAAAACGGGAAAAAAAATTCCTTTTGCTGGTTGGCAAGTTGACCCTTTAGGGCCCAAGTTTCAAACTAATCTCATTTGGGCTTTGCGCTATCTTCAAATATCTGTTCTTCTTCCACTATATAACGTTGGTGAGAAAACCCCTGCTCGTTCCATTCCGGTAAGATTTATTGCGGCCCCTTCTATAAAAAAACCAGGAAAAAAAGGCACCGAAGTTGATTGGGACAATTACAAAACTTTAACAAAGAAATTCAATCCCTCAACAATTTTTGTTGAGGAAGCAAAAAACTTAAGAAGGTCAATGGACTTAAAAGGCATGGCAAACAAGACAGCGATTATGTCATGCGATGGCTCTTTCTGCAATAAAACCTGCATGGCAATCGATGATCCTAGAATCGTAATGCTAGCACGTTGCAGAAGGGATGCAAAGCTATGCCTGCCCTCAACAACCAAAAGAAAGATATATGGTGACATAAAATTTACCCCGGAAGAAGTCCGACAGGACGAAAATATCCCTTGGTTAAAAAGAGCCTTTTTTTATGGGGGGCAATGGAGAGAAATGAGGTATAAAGAAATGTCAAGTGTATTATGGCAAAATGGGACAAAGAGGAAACCCATTCAACTCATCGTACTGACCCCACTTCCTTATGTTCGTGGAGGAAAAAGGAACTACCGAAATCCTGCTTATCTATTAGCAACAAGCACTCAAGTTCCTGTAGAAATATTGATCCAAGCGTATCTTGATAGGTGGCAAATCGAATATAACCATAGGGATGAAAAGTCGATTTTAGGAGTTGGGCAAGCTCAGGTTTGGAATGAATTATCAGTGAAGAAACAACCGGCTTTCCACGTAGCAGTCTATAGTGCTTTACTTATGGCAAATGTGATTGCTTATAAGGACCGTCCCCATCTGGATTTTGGAGAACGTCCTAAGTGGAGAAAAGAGCCAAAGCGCAATACGTGCAGGGCGTTAGTCGGTCTAATTCGAGGTTGTCTATTAGATCATCCAGAAAAGCTTTCGGATATGGGGTTGACTGTCCCTATGATCAGCACAATATTGCGTCAGGCTGCATAGAAAAACCTATAAACTATAGGCAAACTTATCCAAGTTTGCTGCGATCTCCGCAATGTACTGGGAAATAAAATCTCGCCGCCAAAAATTTAAGAACCTACCCGCACGCGGTATAGATGAAATGGAAACAGGGTATTCGGTTCAAAGTCACATGTTTGAATTATTTCCCAGCGTTATCGTTCAATTCTCCCTTCTTTATACCATCTATCAAAAATAAACTTCATCACTTAAGCTATTCTAATGGTCGCTTTCCGAGCAATCATTTCTCGCTTATATTCAAAGATATAAGCGAGAAATGATTGTCGGAAATCACCTCATTATATTAGCCTAATTGACGAACTTTATTTCTAATAAATGGTATTACTCCCCTCTGCCAAAAAGAGCAAAATGAAAGCCAAGAGATTTTGAAAAATCAATTAATTCAAAAAGCGCAGCATTTCATGAAAATTTAGAATGGAGCAGCTTCCCGGCAGTTGCAAGCAGATAGAAGAGGAAAAGGGTAGACACGACAACGCCCGCTGTTGACAATGCCATTCCATATTCTGTCAGTGCATGCCTCGTTATCGCCACCCCTACAAGAGCGCTTAGGGATCCAATCGCCGCCGATCCGGCAAGAAGGGTCCCCAATCGATGGGTAAAGAGGCGGGCTGTCATCACAGGCGCCGTCATGAAAGCGAGTACTAAAATTACACCAACGGCCCGAAAAGAAGTGATTGTCGTCAACGAAACCTGTGCCATGAGCAAATAGTTATAAATAAGCGGTGAAATACCTAAAGAAAGAGACAAAGCTCCATCAAAAGTAGTAATTAGATATTCCTTATAAAACAGGGCAATCATCAATAAATTAAGCCCTAAGATGATGTAAACCCAAAAGATATCGTCTTTATGCAATGCATCGGCATTTCCCATGACTGCTTCAATTCCAATGTGGGCATTCCGCGTCAAAACCGTAACTAAAACAATACCGACTGCAAAAAGCGTTGTGAAAATCAATCCAATACTGGCATCTTCTTGCAGACGCACTGTCTTGCTAAAAAACTCAGTCAGATAAGCCGTTAAAAATCCGACAGCCAGGGAACCAATGAGCATCGCCTGCATGGGTGCTATAAATGAGCCCTCGTTTGAATGACCTTGCGCCGTCATTAAAAAGGCCAATACGATCCCTATTAAAATAGTGTGAGAGAGGGAATTGGCCAGCATGGTCATTTTTCTAAGCACTAAAAAGGTTCCGACCGTGGCGCACGACAGGGCCACCCCTATCAAAACAATCACCTGGATTTCATCGGAAGCAAGCGTGGATGGTTGTCCCTTCAAAATGCTTCCTGTACGCGCAAACAAGCGATAAAAGAAAGACAAGAAATCGGTTCCCTGATAAGGATTGCTGAAGCTAAAAAACATGGCTATCTTTTTGGGGGATCGGTTGGTGATGAGGATCGTGCCTTGGATTGTTTAGCAAAAGGGTGAGTTCCTCTTCAAGCTCAGGTGTCAGGATGTGCTCAATTTCTTCGGCATTATAATGGACCCTTTCCTGGTTGGCTCCAAGGTATTCAACAAGATAAACTTCCCATAATCGATGCAAGCGGACAATTTTTTCTGCCCTTGCATTTCCATAAGGGGTCAATTCATAATGCCCTTGGGCTGTTTTTTCCACCCAGCCGTTTTTTTGTAAACGCCATAAAACAAATTCTAAATAAATTTTGGAAAATCCTTGCGTGCGGGCCAGGCTTGCAAAAGGGACGGGTCCTGTTTGCGACAGGCGCCAAATCGTCTTTAGGAGATTTTCACAGAGGCATTGAAAGCGGAATTGCGCCGAGCGTACAAAACGAAAAACCAGCCCTCGTTCGAAGGAAAACAACAAGGATCCGATACAAAAAAAAGAGGCAGCAATGACGATCATCGGCCCTGTCGGCAAAATAATTCTGGCTGTTGGAAAATGAAAGGCAAGGCTCTCCGACAGGTGGACAGAGAAGTAATTGCCAAAAAACCCGCTTGCAAGCCCGAATAAGGGGGCTAAAAGAAACATCTTAGAGAGCCTGTTAGTCCACTGACGGGCAGCGGCAGCCGGAGCGATGAGCATGGCCGACATCAGGACCACTCCGACAGAGCGGATGCCGATGATGACTGCCAATGTGACTAGGAAAAGCAAAAGGGCATCAAGGCGATGGACGGGCACGCCTAAGCTTTTGGCATAGTTTCTGTCAAAAGTCAGGACCTTGATTTCCTTGTAAAAAATTAAAACGATCAGTGCCACAATCAAAGAAAGAAATCCGTAAATGAGGATATGGGCATCGGTCATAGTGGCTGCCTGGCCATATAAATAGGTCAGAACTTGCTTGTAAAGGCTTGTATGGCTGAACTGTACCTCGCTTGTCATTGTCAAACCAATGCCAAAAAAGGTGGAAAGGACAAAACAAAGCGCCGTATCGCTTGAGACCCGCATTTTTTTCTCTAAAAAATAGATGCAAAAAAGTCCCAGAAGGGAGGTTGCCATGGCGCCTGCCAAAATGCATAAAGCAAGAGGCACGTCATCCGTTTCACGAATATCGAGAGAGCCGGCCAGCAAGACCCCCATAATGACACCTGGATAGGAGGCGTGAGAGAGGGTTTCCCCAACAAGGGTCTGCTTGCGTAAAAAAACAATCACCCCCACAAGGCTTGCCGCTAAGCACATCAGCATGCTTCCAATGGTCGGCCCCCTTAAAACGGGATCATGAAAAAAAGACCATAGGGAGTAGCTTTCCTCCATTTATTTGATCACTCCTGCCTGCTTATCCTGGGCTAAGCGCAGGGCCTCATCGAATAGGGCATAGCTTTTGCCATAGGCTGCATGCAGGTTTTGGGGAGTGAACTCATCTGAGACCTTGCCGCAAGCGATCAGGCGGATGTTCAAAAGCATCAGCCAATCGAAATAGCGCTCAACCGTATTTAAATCATGGTGGACGACGAGAACGGTTTTTCCTTTAGAGCGTAGCTGCTGTAGCAGTTGAACAATAGCTGTTTCAGTTGCAATGTCCACCCCTGCAAAGGGTTCATCCATAAAATAAATATCCGCTTCCTGCAGCAGAGCCCGGGCTAAAAAGATACGCTGCTGCTGCCCCCCTGAAAGCTGGCTGATTTGACGATTGCTAAGGCTGCTCATGCCGACAACTTCTAAATAATGGTCAGCTGCTGCCCTATCAGCGACGCTTGGGCGCTGGCCGACTTTGAGCTTTCCATAACGCCCCATCAGGACGAGCTCTTTGGCAGTAATGGGGAAATCCCAATCGACCGACTCCCTTTGAGGAACGTAGGCCACTCGTTGACGCTGTTTTTTTAAAGGCTGGCCAAAAAACTCCACATTTCCGGAAAGGGGCTTGACTAACCCAAGCGCTGCTTTAATCAAAGTGCTTTTTCCGGCCCCATTCGGGCCTGCGATGCACACCAAGAGGCCTTGCGGTATTTCGAGAGTGATGTCCCAAAGCGCTGACATTTTTCCGTAGTTGACAGACATCTGATGGATCTGAAGGGCGGGAACAAGGGAAGGAGCAGTATCCATGCGATTTAATGCTCCGGCATCTCTGTGATGATCGTCCCTTTACCATCCATGTGATCGGCCAAGATGCGGGCATTATGGATGATCATTTTTAAATAAGTATCCCCGTCCGAACCTTGTTTACCCATGGCATCGCCATACAAAGGGCAGCATGCCATTTTAACCTCCAAGCCCTTCTCCTGACCAGCCTGGATGATTTTCCGTATGGAATCGCGGCTTACATTGCTTTCAGGAAAAATCAAATCCACCTGATGCAGTTTTAAATACTCAATAATATCTTTAATATTCAGAGCGCTCAGCTGGCTCTCGGGCGCCAGGCCCTCCGGCGCCGCAAAGCGCTTTTTCCATTCCCCTGTTGCCGTTTCATTCCCTTCTGACAAATAGGCACGGGTAAAATAGTTGAACGCATCGTGGCTTGTCACCAAATAGCGCTTATGCGGGGGAATTTCATGCAGAATGCGCTGCACTTCATCATGCGCCTTTGCCATCTCCTTTTGAAGCTGCTTGGCATTTTCCTTGTAATACGAGGCATTGGAAGGGTCGATGCGGCTTAAAGACTCCTCAATAAAAGGCACAGTGCGCGCCCAAAGGGAAATATCCATCCAAATATGGGGATCCCTTTGATCATTGACGTAAAGGATGAGGGAGGGGTTTGACAGCTCAATTCGATCACCAAGTGGAACGGCTTTTGCATTATTTTCCAAATGCCTTTTTAGGCTGGGGCCATGCTCCAAACCAAGTCCGTTAAAAAAAATCAATTGGGCAAAGGATAGTTTTTCATCATCTCCTTTTACAAGTTGGTAGGAATGGGGGTCTAATTCTCCTTGAATTAAGGTCAGTGCATCTACCCTTTCTTTGCCAACGCCTTTAACCAGATCATCAATCATGGCTGTAGTACTGAGAACTTTGATCTTCCCGTTATCTTCCAGCCAATTCTTAAATTCCCTTGCGCGCTCCTGTTTAGAACAGCCTGCAAACAACCATGCCAGCATGCATAGGCAAATCAGCAACCCTCTCATTTCTTTTCCCCTTTTCGGTACAACCAATCTAAACTATAAATACCCTTGGAACATCCGGACGTATAGTCAATCGCCAGGGCATACCTGCCAACCATGCGGATGGCGTCCGCCATCACTTCGCTATTGAGTGGTAATGCACGATTGTTTTCCCGGCAGTTCGCACAAGGACATTCTTTCTGCAAATCAGACAGGCGATAAGCCTGTTCCCTACCATTATTCCATACAATGGAAAAAGTGTAATTATCTTTCTGAGCAATTGTGTGGATCTCAAGCGGTCCATCATTTTCTTGCCCGCAATAAGCGGCAACATTTTTTCCCAATTGAGTCAATGCCTGGCAGGTCCGGCTTTCTGCCTGTTCGATAAATAAAGACTTCCCCAGATCGGAGCAGGCGCAGAGAGAGGGGTCTAGCGGGATTTCTCCAAGCAAGGGGACACCCTTCTCAGCTGCTAGGCGGCCCCCGCCCCCCTTTCCAAAAATCGGAATCGGTTCGCCTTCTTGCGAATAAAACCCCGCCATGTTTTCAAGGATGCCTAAAATAGGAATATTAACAATTTCAAATAAATGCATCGCTTTTTTTACATCCATCAAAGCCACTTCCTGGGGAGTTGTGACCATTATCGCGCCCGTCAACTGGGCCTTTTGACTTAAAGTGATTTGAATATCGCCTGTACCTGGGGGAAAATCAATAAGCAGAAAATCCAACGGGCCCCAGTTAACTCCGTTAAGAAAACGCTGGATAAGGCTATTGGCGATTGGCGCCCGCACCGCGGCACCTTCCTGTTCCTTATTAAAGTAAGCGACTGAGATCATTTTAATCCCTGAACAAAGGGCAGGCTCGATCAGCTCCCCTGTTTGCCTTGGCATCTGATCCTCGGGAAGCATCTTTCTAATTGAGGGGCCGTACACATCTGCGTCCAGTACCCCAACCGCATAGCCAAGCCTTTTCAACGCATGGGCCAATTGCACAGTAATGGTGGATTTCCCTACCCCCCCTTTTCCGGCAGCAATAGCGATGGTGCGGCTAGGGGAAGATTCCGATTTTACTAACGGCAAAGGCATAAAAGCGCTCACATAAAAAATTTAAGATAATTTATTTTATAGATCATGACAAGAGCAAATTTTAATAATTAAAAATTTAAAAAACAATTTAAATGTATAATAAAAATTCACCATATTTTTCAAAGGCTCAGATCGGGAGTACATGTACTGCAAGCTCCATGTGGGCCCTTGCCAAGAATGGCTCTTCTACCTTCCAAGTATAAATAACCTAAGCAAGACATGCGCCTGGATGCCCTAGTGAAGAATTATGTAGGGGTCAAAAATAGCTGGAAAACAAGCTCAACAGCTAAAATATTGGTCCTTGACCATATTCAGAAATTAAAAGGATCTTTTAAAAAATCCAACCAGAATCTGCCAGAAGTTTTTCAGGACATAGAAAAAGAGATGCTAGGTAAACTAAAAATGCGAGATGTCGAAATGAAAAGGGCGAATCGCTCTCCTCTTTGAAAGATTTTCTGCCGTCTAAAACCCGTTCTGAAACTTATGTTTCGGTAGAAGCCAAAGAAATGCACTTAAGCGCCAAAACATATTTATTAATATATGAAGTTAAAAGTTCTCTCTTAGAAAATGGTGTTTTATATGTCTATCATTGAATCCCGATAATCCTCATTTTTTAAAAGGAAAGGATGTCTTTGACAACTTGTATTTGCTCTATCTAAATATTGCAAATGGGGACGATGAAACAATTAATCATTATATTCATTCCTTAGATCAGTGCATGGATACAGAATTATATGAAAATTTAAAAGTTTTTCATATGAATGATAAGGCGCAATCTATCGAGAACGAGATTAAAGCCCTATTAAGTGAAAATTTGTCTTTGATGACTGATAAGGAAGCTAATTTTGAAAAAATTAAAAAAATACTTTGTTAGTGAAGGAATATTAAAATCAAAAGGAAATTTTAGTTTTGCAATCGCAACACCTTTCAAATACTGATAAAATGAAGCAGACATCCCGTCTATTGTCTAATTTGGCAAATGAAATTAATAATATAGATAAAACCCGCTCGGGCGTAGCAAAAAGCTATTTTTTGGCAAAAATGGCGCTAATAATGGATATAAATAATAAAGAGCATAAAAAGAGCTTGGAGTATGTTGAGCAGGACTATATCAATCTTAATGCTCAATTTTATTTACCCGGGGATAACAGGTGGCTGAGTGGGTTACAAAAAATTCAACCGCCAGCTGCTGCTGCTGCTTAAAACTCATTGATTTATGTCATTAGTTATGATAAATTAGACATCTAAAAAAATTAAATTTTATCTTGCAAGAAATTTTATAATCACCTAAATTCCCCATTAATAAATTAAGATTTTCGCTATACTTTGCTCTTAACACATTTAACTTGAGATGAAAAAAGTAAAACCTTTTAATTCTTATAATGGTTTTGACTTTTTTTTGTTTGTGGGTAAATCGTAAATCTGGCAATTTATTGAAAGAATGCATTGATGAAAGTAACTTCGGTTACAATATGGGGTCACCCACTAAAGATTAAAATTGTTTATTAAAGGACAAATATGGACAACAAGCAACTCGAACAATTAATTCACACAGCAGTAAAAAAAGTGGGCGGTAAGAAAGAAAACGACATTTGTCATTACCTACCTGTCTCAACTGGTGGATATATCCATCACTTTACTATGCGAAAAATGAAAACAGAAGATCCTCAGCAATTGGCCGAAATGCTAACAAAATTTATTATCAACGTGTCAAATCCTCAGGAAGTGACTCCTAAAACAAGAGCAGCTCGTGGATCACGTAAAAGAAGAGATTTATATACTTTCTCCAAACAAGATCTTGAAAGAATGTTAAACATGGCACGCATTGCCGGGGATAAAGAAATGATCCGCAAATTGACACCTAAAAAAGATCTACGCACGATTAAAAGAGAATTGATTTCTTCAATCCGTCATGGAAGAGTTGAGCCAGATCTTTGGAATATGTATTGCGAAGCGATGACAGCTCAAACATCGCCTACAGTTCAACAAGCTCCTGCATTAGCTGCAGCTGTTTAATCTGGCCTATTCATTTCATCAGTCTTACGATTGTAAGACTGATTTCAAACTATGACTTTCGCCATCGCCATTGAATTACCGGCTCTTTTAAGAACAAGGCTGGCCTTTATCTGTTACGGCCTTCCTGCTATGGAATGGGTGGATGAGTACCATTTTTATGTGCTATTAAAATCTTTAGGAGAACTTACACCTCCTCATTTAAGCGAGTTAAAAGAGAATTTATCACGGCTGCATTTTCATCCCTTTTTTTTGGGCTTCTCCACTCTCCAGGTTCATCCTTTGATCGGTAAAAAAAGCCTGATTGGATTAGGCATTGCCAATACTGATCATCTTAGACCTCTTCTTAAAGACATCAACGCACTAACAAGAAACTGGCCCCTTCCCAAAACCCCCTCCCTGCTTGTTCCCCTTGGCTATTTTTCCCGTGTCAAAGAAGGCAGGCTGCATGAATACCTGATGCTGCAACAATACTTATCTTTGCCAGATTTTGAGGTGAATTCCTGCTCCCTGATAGAACTGAAAAAAAGTCCAAAAACAATTTACTATGATCGGTTAATAACTATTAAAGCTTCCCCCCTAATTTTAAATGAGTAAACAATTATTATCAGGCTGGCTAAACTCTCTTAAGAATTTTTCTAAATAATAGGGATTGGCTTTAATTCGATTAATTTTTATTTCACCAAAAAACTGACCATTTGTATAATTGACTGTCCACAAGCGTTCAATTCTACCCAATGAAGAATGTCTGCCATCGCTATTTTTAAAAGTGCCATAGGGATGAATATGCCCTACTTTCAACAAACTAACTTTATAATCGGGAGGATCTAAGAAAACCGTGCAACTAAGAGCTCCTTCGTCATCATCCACCTGAAAAGTAGCAGAGGATTCAATGCCCCCCTGGTTTTGGGAAAACAAATTGGGAAAGTTGCTAAAAAGAAATTTTTCTCCTTCTCCCATGCTTGTCATTGTCGTTAGTAATAAAATAGGAAGGCAGGGAAGATAATTACCGGCCTTTTTCAATTTGTTATTTTCTTCTGGAGTTCGCTTTCTTTCGGACAGATTGCTAATGCGCATTAACTCAATGAGATGCTTGGCTTGTGCATTCACTGTCAAAACCCCACTATCAAATCCTTGCTTATATAGACCTGCCAGTAAGGTTTTGTATAATTTTAAATCACTGATTTCTTCATTTGACGATTTCCTGCGATCCTTTTCCCCCACTGAATGCAAATCTAATATTATTTTTTTTCCCGTAGGGATATTAACAATTTTTATGTTAGGCATTAGAATTTTATCATCAAGTTTCCACCTACGTTTTATCTCGTACAGTGGTATTGATTTAATCCATTCTTTATCGAGTGCCCATTTATAAGAAAGGTCGCTCGTATTAAATAAAAGGTTTGTGATATCCTGGACTCTTTCTTTAATTTCTTCCCTAAGTATTGAATTTTCACCCACTAATTGCCATTGGTTTAGCAACTTAATTAAACATCTTGCTTCAAGGGGGGATCTTCCTAAACACCCCAAAACAATCTCTTTGAAAGATATATCTCCCTCTTGTTCATTGGGGCTTGTTAGGAGATTTATCATAAAACTGGAACGTTTGCTGGAATCAATTTCTTTAAAATTTTCTAAAAACCCGCTAATGCTATTACATGACATTAATTTTTCAAGATAATAAATAATTGAACTGCTCCATTTAGTTCTGCAATCCTGTGATTTGAAAAAATGAATAATACATTCATGCACCTCTTCAAATCGATCTCTTACGGGGGCAAGCAAAATGGCGGGATTGGCAAGTTCTCCTAAAAGCATTTCTACCATTAGAATTTGAAATTTAGTTTTTTCATCTTTGGCAGGGAGACTTTTATAGTATTCTTCACGCACTCGCTTAAAACAATAAGTGGGAATTTGATTAACAGGATGTTCAATGGCACAAGTACTTTTAGAAAATGTTATTATGGCTTCTTTTAAAATTTTTGCCAGGTCCATATTAATTGTTTTTATTTTTTCTTCTAATTTGATGATTTCCTGTTCTAAAGAGGGTATATTCTTAATGCTGTCAGTTTCTGGATTTTCATATCTTGGCGAGCTAGAAGAGGACCGGCTATGGAGCAGCAAAAAATTGTTACTTGGAGATTGCTTTTCAGGAGTTCTGGATGATCGTCTGGTTGTCACCTTTTTTTTTGTGCCATCCTCGGAAGTGCTACTACTATATTCTGATGTAATCGATCTCGGAGAAGACATGCAGCTGCTAAAAAAATGTGCGGGTACTTCTTTAAGAGATTTCTTTTTCTGAGAACCTGGATTATAAAAAGAATAGGATTCCATTTTATCATGGCCAATACTTTGCATTTATCCTCCCTCATTAAGTAAGTCATTAAAAATCGATATTTACATTACTACTCTATTAAGCGCAATGGGGTTAAATTTCGACTGGTAAGAGAAATTCGAAAAGGATTAAACGCTAAGAAACACAACAAAAGGGGCAAAGAACGCAAAAGATAGCAACAGCTTAGTGAACAGTGTTTGAAAAAAGATTAACCGGAGGAGAAACAGGAGAACGCAGAGAAAAAATAGAGCAAATTGATGCCTAATCATTCCTGAAAATTTGCCAGACTATCGCTTAAGAGCTTTAGCTCTTAAGCGATACCTTACTCTGCTGGTTCTTTGTGTTTAATAAAATGACCGGACACTTGCATGCGTCCGGCCCCATTATTTAAGCTCGGTGGATAGCCGATTCACCATTGCCTTGATGTCCGAGTTCCTTATTGTGGAAATAGAGCATGACAGGCGATGCAATAAAGAGCGATGACAAGGTTCCGATCAGAACACCGATTGTCATCACTAACGCAAATGAGAAGATCGACTGGCCACCCAGAAGTACTAAGGTCAATAGCACTATTAAGGTTGTGCCTGATGTCATGATTGTACGGCTAAGCGTGACGTTCAATGCATGATTGATAATCTGCGGGAAGGAAAGACGTTTCATGAGTTTGGCATCTTCCCTAATTCGATCAAAGACAATAATCGTGTCATTGAGCGAGTAGCCGATAATCATCATCAAAGCACCCACAACCTGCAAGTCAATCTGGACAGGCAGGCCGATCGCATGGAAGAAAGCCAATACGCCAAGTGTGATAATCACATCGTGAACTAGCCCTGCCACAGCCCCTACCGCATACTTAAATTCAAAGCGGAAGGTAATATAGAGCAAAATGGACAAGAGGGCAGCACCGATGGCATACAACGCATTATTGCGCATTGCATCGGAAAATTGTCCGCTCATGATCGTCCAGTTCTTTTGCAGGACATCAAGCTGAGAAGGGTCCACTTCGAGGCCATGCTTTTGTAAGCTTGCCACCACCCAATTCAAACGAGGATCTTTTTGATAATCGTAGGCATAACGTCCCTCAGCCGGATTGACTTCAGGCATTTGATAGAAAGGATGCCCTTTTTCATCCATGCTCGTACCAAGCTGGATACGCAGCTGCGTCGGCCGGCTCAGTTCTCTAACTTCCATATCTCTGCGCGTTGCTCCTTCATCGAGGAAGGCATTCATGGCTTCTAAACGATAATTAGGTTGATCTACCCTTTCTGCTAGGTCCAGGGTCAAAGAATAGCCCCCTGTAAAGTCCATGCCGAATAAGGTTTTTCGCTCAGTCGCTAAAAAGTAGGTTCCGAGCCCCATGGCGATCAAAGTGATGAGGATCGCTTTTTTGGCCTGACCTAAGAAGTTAAAGTGCGTTGTTTTCAAAAATTGCGCCATCGTCAGCTGTTTATTGGCAGGATTTTTTACCCAGCCAGCAAAGAAATAGCGCGTCATAAAGAGAGCTGTAAACATCGAAGAAACAATCCCGATAATCAACGTGATGGCAAACCCTTTGATCGGGCCTGAATCAAATTGAATTAAGATGACAGCAACGATGATTGTAGTCAGGTTAGAGTCAAAAATGGCACTAAAGGCTTTGCGGTAGGCTGCCTGAATGGCCGATCCGATTCTTCCGGATATTTTAAATTCTTCACGGAAGCGCTCAAAGACAAGCACGTTGGCATCCACGGCCATCCCGATCGTCAGAACGATACCGGCAATCCCTGGCAGCGTCAATGCAGCGCCGATATTTTGCAACAGTCCCCACATGATTAAAATATTGAACATTAGGGCGCAAGAAGCGATAAAACCGGCAAAATGGTAGTAGCCGATCATCGCAACAACGACAAGAATCAACGAGACGACAGAGGCTAAAATTCCTCTGAATCTTTCTTCTTGTCCAAGTTCAGGGCTGACATTTTCTTCGGATAAAATACGAGGTGTAAAGCTCAATGATCCAGCTTTCAGGTCGGCAGCCAACTGGGTGACTTCTCTTTGAGAGAAACGTCCGCTAATGGTGCCCCCTTCACGCAAGGCAGCATTCAATGAAGGGGCTGTAATGACAGTGCCGTTCAAAATAACGGCCATTCTCCAACCTTTGCCATTAGAGTAGATCTCTTTCGGAGTACCTGTAATTTTATCTTCAGCAAACTGTGAGGTCCAATTATAAAAATCTTCTCTTGGACTACCGTTGCCATGGCTATGCGAGCCTTCATACGAACGCTTCACGCCAAAAGATAATATGTTTCCCTGTGTCGAATCATAGCCCGGCTGAATATTTTCCAGATTAGAACCTTCAAGGGCAAAATTATGGAAAGTGATCAATAGAGGATGTGTTTGATTTCCCCATTCGGCAGGATCTTCACCGCGGAATAGCGCAAGGGTTGATAAAGTATCATCGAAAGCCTGACTTACGACCCGATCTTTCGGATTGGCAAGTCTTAAGCCATTGTCAAAAAGTAATTTTGCATGATCGCTCATCGGACGCATGCTTCCGGCCGCATTGATGTCGCCACCTAAATGTTGCCAGGCAATCTCATTGATGCTTTCATTGTCCTTACGGTTTGTAACGACTGCTTCATTCCATACTTCCTGCAAGAATTGATTGGTCGCACCAGCCAGAGGAGCATTGGCAGGGCCGAATTTTTCATTCACAATGTGAAAATACATGGCAGAGGCCTTGACAAGCTCGGCAGCAGATAAATTTTGTGAGCCGGGGAAATCCAATAAAATATTGGAATTTTCAATCCGGATGGTTCTTTCAGCCACACCCATTTTATTAACGCGGTTATAAAGCTCGTTAACAGCCTGCTTCAAATCTTCCGGGTCTGTGACTGTGCGCCCATTTTGATCGAGCAGCGCAATACGGACTGTTTTCCCACCAGAGAGGTCAAGTCCCCATTTTAATACCTTGCGGTCATCCCCTCTAAAATACTTAGCCGTCGTTAGCTTAAGATTTTGCAGGAAAGGGTTTTTTGTAGGTGCAGGCACTGTGTACTTGCTCGTGGCGTTTAAATCCACTTGAGCCGCATGATAGGCCTCTCTCCATTTTAAAAGATCTTCCTGAATACGGTCTTCAATTTTATTGATGGTCAGTATTCTTTGTTCGACATCTGAAAAATCGAGGACAGCAAAGCGTTTGCTTCCTTTGATTTGAAAATCTTCACGAGTAGCCTGGATCAGATTGCTATAGTAGTCGTTCAATTCAAAGATAAAATCTTTTGAAAACTCTTTTGGCAATTGAAAGGCATTGCCAGGATAGCCGATAAAGCCCATTTGTTGCAGCAACGTATTCAACTGGTTGAAGTCTTTTGCAAGCGTCTGATTTTCTTCAGCTTCCGGAGCTTCCTTATATTTTTTTACGATGTCGTCCATTCCTTTAGCAATGACGTAAATAGAACCATTACGAAAGCCTGCAGGTGCCGCTTCGTCATACGAAGCCGGTGCATAAACAACAAGTCCAAGTTTCTTGTTCTCCTTCCCTTCCTTTCTGTAAGCCTCGTAGGAACGGACAGGGTAAGATTCGCGTAAAAAATCGGTATGGGAAGGAGCCCAGGTGAGAAGAATTTGATCATTGACCTGCTGAGCTCTTTTTTGAGCCAGTACTCCCAGGTTAAGGGCCAGATAGCTTTGGCTATTTGTCAATTTGTCCATGTCGACAACAAACGTATCGTCGCTCGGCTTGAATGTCTCATCGGATTGGCGGGCAATCGAAGCAATGTCATTGATGACATACTGATTGATTTTATCTTTCAGATAAGCTTCTTTCTCGCTTTTCCCTTCCGACAAACGAATTTGCTGCACATCATCATAGAGATTGACAATAAGATTACTGCTATTCCAGTTGACGGTTAACCCTTTAATAAAAGGATGATAGCCCTCAAGGTCCAGGTACTGGATTTGCTCACCTGTATAGGTTTGGTTTAAACGTTCAAGAATAGCGGCAGCAGTTAAAGGGGAATGTCCACCCTCAATCTCTTTGGGATTTTTTTTCAAGATAGCAACAGCTGATTCAATAGCCTGCACCTGATTAGTCATCACTGAGAGCATCTGCTCTTCACCAGAATCTAAATCAGGTTCGGTGCGTAGACGATCGCGCTGTTCTTTTAATTTTTTGCCTAAAGCTCCAAGCCTGTCAGTAAATTTGGAGATCAGCCCTTCTTTGTCGTTTTCGGCGATCTGTCCGTAACTTGCATAATAGCGCTTTGCGATGGGGCTGTTTTTACCAAGAAGCTGATTCATATCAACAATTTCTTTGGCTAAAACAATCAGCGCATCATCCATGCGGTTTTCATTATCGCTTTGACCCGCAAGGGCACTTGCCTGCAGACCAGTCTTGCTTGGACCTGCAATTGCCAATCCGACTTGCGCAACGCGGTCATTGGTAATGTCCCGGTAAAAGGGGGCAATTTGCTGGCCTTGGACGTATTTTGGTGTAAATTTAAAAAGCTT
Source organism: Parachlamydia sp. (assembly GCA_021298935.1). Classification (GTDB taxonomy): domain Bacteria; phylum Chlamydiota; class Chlamydiia; order Chlamydiales; family Parachlamydiaceae; genus Protochlamydia. The sequence goes on from JAJTHR010000109.1 coordinate 15,883, forward strand.
GTCCATTTCGGTGTCATCTAAATGCACAGAGATATTTCTTTGCACAAGCACCTGGGCCGGATCTAAATCTTCTGAAATTGAGCTCAATTCAAGCTGGGAAGGGACAAAAGGGATGAACGAGCCGGCTCTCGGAAGAAAGCGCTTAAATAATTCAGCGTCGTGTTCATTTTTGAAAGACACACTGAATAAGCCGTTATTCGTCGTGACAAGGTCGATCGATGTGGGTTTGACTCCAATCAGGCGGCTAAACGAACTTAGCCATTCTTTGGAATCTCCTTCAAGCTCATTGACACGGTCAATAATACCAATAGCCACCTGTTCAGCTCTTGGACCGTCTATAGGCGCCGTCAAGGGCTTAGAATAGAAGAACAGAGTGGGGAGAATATTGTAAAGCGTGAGAATCAGGACGGCTACAATGAGGTAGAGGTGCCAACGCTTTTGTTTTTCCATATAACATGCTTCCTTTCTATGAATGAGAATCTCTTCCAAACAGAGTTTAAACTCCATTTGATACCCGTTTTGCAGCTTTTTATAGCCATGCGGCATATAAACTTGAAACCACTGGGTAGCGTAAAATAAAAAAGCATAACAAATCGTTATGCATTCTGTCTAATAAAAAAAACCCCTTCCTGTAAAGGAAGAGGCTTTGGATTGGAATTTAAGCGAATAACAAATTAAGTGGCAGCGTTTGCCGAACTTGAATTGTCTGCCGCAAGTGCCTGATCAGCCGTCAGTTTTGTGAACTGCTTGCTCAATGAACGAGCAGCTAAAATCCAGGCAGCAATGATAAACATTAAGATGACACCGATATATGGAGTAATCGTCGCTAATGTTCCAAGCGTAAGGAGGGCCATTTGGATGATCGACCCGCCCGATTTGCCTAAGCGTGCGCCGACAACGTCTACAGCCGCTTTACCCTTTGTTTTGGAGTCTTCATCCAGTGGTATATAAGCCATCTCTTTTGTTGGATCAAAGAGCGAGTATTTAGACGATTTGCTCATGATATTTTGAGCAGCACCGAATAACACCGCTAAAAAGAGAGGTGTCGTACCCATCATGGCAATGAAACCCATCAATGAATCTTTGAAAATAACGAATGAAAAGAAGGCAACCCCTGTGATTAACAAGACAACGGGCGTAATCTGGGCAGCAAATCCCCATCCTTTACGTCGAATGACGTTACCACCAACAAAAAGCATCATTAATATTGTGACCAAACCGGTTGTGAAAGAGAAATAACCCATAAAGGTGCTATAGTCGTTCGGGTTTGGATATTGTGCTTTAACCTGGCTTTTCCATGTGATTTCAACAAGGTTAATCGCAATTCCGTAAGCGATAACCAGGATGGCAAGGCTAAGGATGTACTTTGATGTGAAAAGGAATTTAAAGCTATCGCCTAAAGACATTTTTTGTTTTTTCTTCTTCACGCCAACTTCATCTGGATCATAAAAACGGGCGTCAGTCAGAACATTGCGATTAATCCACCAATAGACAGCCAAAATAGCCAGGCCTGCGATAACAACCATCCCCATTAAATAGTTAAGTGAGATTTGCCAGGCATCTACATTAGCAGGTAAATGCTCCCGGATGTTTGAAACATAAACAATTGCCGGTCCAGAAATTAATAAAGCCAAGTTTGCACCCAAACCGAACAAGCTGTAAAATCTTTTCGCTTCTGTGACACGAGTGATTTGGTTAGCAAAACCCCAAAAAAGGAGTGAAAGGACCACGCTCCCCCATAATTCAGCTAAAATATAAAAAAGGGAGTACATCCAGTTTTCATAAGCGTCTGCAAGACCTGACCATCCACCTGGGAGATAAGCTCTTAAAGCGTTTGCAGATTCAGTCGGCATCAAAGATTCTCTTACAGGGTACATCACAAATGCAAAAAGACCGAAAAAGATGATAAAAGGCAGCAAAGTGACGTAAAATAGATTTTCTCTCGACAATACGTTGCTGAGCTTTGCATAGATGATCATAAATAAAATCGCTGCCGGGACAACCCCGAATGATTTTAAAAATGGAATCGCTTCCGCTCCTGCAGCAGTCACAATCAAGGTATCCTTAGTATCGCGAAGAATCGTATAGTTGAAAGAAATACAAAAGAACATGAAGAACATAGGGAGCAGTTTTTTAAGCTCAAAGACATGGACCGGCCAAAAAAAGGCCCTCCACTTGCTGAACTCCTGCTTGGCATCTTGAGCCATAGTTTAAACCTCAAATGGTAAAAAGTTTCCAATATAAATTCACAACAAAAGCTGGAAAAGCCATGTATGTGTGAATTGTAAAATCTATAAAATCTAACGGATTAAATTATTAAGGGTGAACCTTTAAAAAAGCAAGAAAAAATTAAACAGCCTTCTACTGCAAAGAGATATTTTTAAAAACTTCTACTTACCATATTTTAACTTGACATTGCGGTTTTGAAGCCTACAATGTTCTTATATAAATTTTAGGAGCTTCAATTAATGTATTCCGCGCATAGCCAGGAGGATCCAATATGGGTTTATCCACCGACAGATAATGAACTTAAGGAACGAATTATCAAGGAGTTTAATCTCAACCCAGTGATTGCTCAAATTCTTGTATCAAGAGGTTTTAAATCTTTTCAGGAAATCCATGATTATCTTTATGCCAAACTACCGGAATTGCATGATCCTTTTTTAATGGGTGAGATGCCTCAAGCGGTTGAAAGGGTCTGCCTCGCCATTCAAAACAAAGAAAATATTTTAATATATGGCGATAACGATGTGGATGGAATGACAGGAACCACTTTGCTGACTGAGTTTCTCCAAGATGTCGGCGCCAATGTTTTTTTCTATGTTTCAAACAGAGGGACATTGAGGCAGTGCTTAATTGTCGAAGCCCTTGAATACGCCTTGATGAATCAATGCAAACTTCTTATCACTGTCGATTGCGGAATTACGGCTGCTGCAGAAATTGCAAAAGTGGCGGAAAAAAATGTCGACGTCATTATTACAGATCACCATGAACCGACCGATAAAATCCCTCACTGCGTCGCCACGCTAAACCCCAAGCTCGTCAATGATGCCTACCCTAACCGCGATTTGACAGGCGTCGGGGTGGCTTTTAAATTGGCACACGCAATTACTAATCAAATGACGGCAGAAGGCAAGCTCCTCCCTAATCAAATCGATCTTAAGCGCTACCTTGATTTGGTTGCCTTAGGAACAATTTCCGACATGGGCTCCCTTTCGGACACAGAAAATCGTATTCTAGTACGCTATGGATTAAGGCAGTTGCGTAAAGGAAAACGGATGGGCCTATACAAGCTTTTTTCCATTTGCGATGTCGATCTAAACGACCTGACGACCTTTACTATCGCCTCCAAAATAGCGCCGCGCCTAAACAGCTTAGGACGCATTGACGACCCTCGTAAAGGGGTTCAAATGCTGCTTGTGAAAAATGCTGAGCTGGCAGAAAAAATGGCCCTTGAGCTTGACTTAAATAACATTGAAAGGCAGAAAATCGAACGCACCATGTCGGTCGATGTGGACAGTACTCTTTTCGAAAATCCCGCCATTCTTCAAAATAAAGCGATTGTGATGGAATCGGACAAATGGCATCCGGGAGTCATCGCCATTATTTCCACCCGGATTTCAAAGCAGTATAACCGCCCCACTATCATGATTGCCATTGATAAAGGTATCGGAAAGGGTTCTGTGCGTTCCATTAGAGAATTCCCTCTTCTTCCGACCCTGAAACGCTGCTCTAATATCCTCATTAATTTCGGCGGGCATGACTTTGCTGCTGGATTGACTGTGAGGGAAGAACACATTGAGCAATTTAAAAGTCATTTTATCGCTGCTGCCAATGAAACGCTGAACGATTCAGATGTGATGAGCAAGCTTTCTCTGGATGCAGAAATTAAATTCAGTGAACTGACCTTTGATTTCATGGAATCTGTCAAGCTATTAGAGCCCTACGGCAATGAAAACCCACAGCCGATTCTTTATTGCGATGCCTGGCAAACCTGGCCCCCAAAAGTAGTGGGAAAAAGCCATTTGAAGCTTTACCTTGAGCAGGGCGACCGAGTTTTGGAAGGGGTTGCTCTGGGCAAGGCCGAGCAAAATTTGCAACTTAGGAAAAAGAATTTAAAGTTACGCGTAGCATTTACTCCGCAAATCAATAAATCAAGCATCCAGCTTCTTATTAAAGATTTCAAAATTTTGGAGGATCCCTCTGCACAAGCCCCTGCTGCTTAATGTTAATGATGTCATAGAAGGCACCATAGAAAAAATTGTTTTTGGCGGAGAGGGACTTTTACGCTGGCAAGGATTTGTCGTTTTTATTCCATTCACTGCGCCGGGAGATCAAATCCTTTGTAAAATTTTAGAAGTAAAAAAAAATTTTGCTAGAGGAATTATCGAAAAGCTGATCAAACCAAGCTCCTTGCGAGCCACGCCCCTCTGCCCCTATTTTGGCACCTGTGGAGGCTGCCAGATTCAGCATCTAAATGAAAAAGGGCAGATGGAATATAAATTAAATGCCGTAAAAGAGGCCTTTAATCGAATTGGACATGTGGCTCTTCCTGAAATAAGCATCCAACCTGCCCGCCTTCAATGGGGATATCGACGGCATGTGACCATGCAACTAAAAGCATCTAACAAAGGATTTCAGGCAGGATATGTTGAGGTCGATCATCGTTCCATTCTTTTTGTCCAGACCTGCCCCATCTTTAATGCCTTAGAGGATCCTCTTCTGACCCCCATTCAGGAATTCCTTTCAGGCTTGTCAAATCCTTCTGAAATGGATGGCAAGCTTGTCATTTTAAAGAATGAGAAAAATCAATTAATCCTATCTTTTGAATTTGATTCATCTCCCAGCTTGCAACTTCATGAATTTCAAGCGGGATTGCAAAAATATCCTTTTATAGCCGGCCTCTCCATCCGCACACCTAAAGAAAATTTTCAATTCGGCGAAGTACAAGGTCGTTTTGAACTGGAAAATTTAACCTTCCACTACCATCCCTACACTTTTATTCAAAACCATCCTGAGCAAAGTGAAAATATTTATAAGCAGGTTTTAAACCTCTTACCCCCCTCAAAAAACATATTAGATCTATACTGCGGTTTTGGTATGACCTCTCTTCTTTTAGCGAAGCAAGGCCACAATGTAACGGGAATTGAAGGGAATCTTGAATCAATTACCCTGGCAAAAGAAAATTGCCGTTTGAATCAGATCAAGCATGCGCACTTCATTATGGGAGATGTCGAAAGATCCTTGCCGAAAGTCAAACAAAAATGGGATGTGATTTTAGTGAACCCTCCCCGTACCGGCTTGTCAAAAGAATTGATCGCAAAGCTTGTGCACTTGCAGGCAAAAGAATGGATTTATATATCTTGCATGCCCTCGACACTGGCAAGGGACTTGAAGCTGATTTGCAGTAATGAATACGAAATTAAGTTTTGCAAAGCCTACGACATGTTCCCGCAAACAGCCCACGTGGAAACACTCGTTCATTTAACCAAGTGTTAAATGATTAAACGCAAGCGGGCTACATAATACCATTTCCCGAAATTAAAATCATAAATTTGACTTGTGATCACCCTCATCTTTAAAAGATCTCTCCTTGTTGATATTCAAAGATATCAACTTCGAAAAGATCTTTTAAATCTGAAGCGCTGACAAATCAACTTTATGGTTTTATTTTTGGGAAATGGTATAAGAAGCAAAGACCGCAAAGAAGCAGCATCGGATGATTATACCACGCGCGGATAGGTCTTTAAATTTTTCATCGTCATCTTTTGCGTCCCAGCTCATTGCTCGATCTTGCAAACTTACCCAAGTTTGCTGCGATCTCCGCAATGTACTGGGACATAAAATCTCGCCGCCAAAAATTTAAGAACCTACCCGCGCGCGGTATAGTTGACTTCTTTGCGCTAGGAATTCCAATTATCCCGCTTGTCTGCGGTTTTTCTTTTGAACGTGTTTTTCCTGGTACTCTTTCATGTCATCTGAATGAATGACCCATGCCGCACCTTTCCGCTGCGCTTTTAAAAGGCCGATTCGTGTGGCATAATAAATTTTCTGCGCAGGAACGCTCAACATTTTTGCCACTTGATTCACTGAAAAATACCCTTTCATGTTGTCGAACAAAAGTTCGCCATCAAAGACAGATTTTGTTCTGGAATATTTTTGCTGACGGTAGTCTTCTAAATCTTCCAAATTGATTGTCCAACGAGTGGTTTCTTTTGTTGCTTTTAACTTATTCAATTTAATAGCAACATAGATCGCTTGTCGCGTCACCTTATTTAATCTAGCAGCTTCTGTAATCGAAACTACTTTCTTTTCGGATTGTTTATCGAGAGTCATTTCATTCCTCCAATCAAGAACTATTTTTATTTTATGTATATTAAAAAAACTTATACTTAAGAATTATTTATTGTCACATAATAAAGTATTTAAATCAATGTTTTTTTATTAATTTTTAATTTTTGTTAAATTTTTTAATAAAAAAACATTTTGTTTCATTTCAGTAGTTCAGTGGCTTATAAATTGCGCATGGAAAAAAGGAATATATTATTTTTTAAAATAATAATCAAGACTTTTTTATTAGAATCGTGCTTTTCATATAAAGTTCCCTTCAGGTATAAGGGGATTTTCAGTCAACAGTTAGGAACCCTCATGTTTAGACTATTTTTGACTTTCATGGCCTTTTCATTTTATGCCTATGCCAAGCTACCCGATTTGAAACCCAACGAGGTCACTTCTAAAGCAAAGGAAATCATGAAAGCCCATGCTTCTCAAAAAGAATTAACGCCCGTCTTAACAAGGCGTCTGTTAAATAATTTTTTAGAAAATCTTGATCCTAACAAAACCTACTTTACAGAAAGCGATGTGGATCCCTGGATTCACCCAAGCGACGAGCTGCTTGACAACGTGATCAAAGATTTTAAAAATAATCAATTTTCAGAATTTGAAAAAATACAAATCAGCTTGGCTGATGCCATTTTAAAAAGGCAGCAGATTGAAAGTAAGATTGATTATAATCAATTGCCTAAACATGTCAAAGCAGAAGAATTCAAAGACACCCCTTGGGCTAAATCAGAAGATGAATTGATCGAACGCTTAAAAAAAATCCGCTCTTTACAAATCGACACAGCCGCCAAACTCAATGAAAGCATGCGTGAAAATGCCATGCAACGCATAAAAAAAAGGCAGCAGAAATATGAGGAAGAGGGTCTAAGCAAAAATGAAGGGGAAAGAAAAAAAAGCGTTTATACTAACTTCCTAAAAGCTTTGGCTTCAGCCCTCGACGCCCACACTTCTTACTTTACTCCAGCGGAAGCGACCCAGTTTATGATCAACGTCCAGCAAAGACTCTTTGGCGTAGGAGCGCAACTGCGTGATGACATTAACGGATTTACAGTTGTAAAGCTTGTTGAAGGGGGACCGGCTGCCCTTAGCAAAGAAATCAAGGTCAAAGATCGCATTATCGCCGTTGATGGTGAGCCTGTCGTCGGGATGGATATTACAGATGCAGTGGAGCTGATCAGGGGAGAGGAAAAAACCCCTGTCGTTCTGACTGTGATCCGGGAATCAACGGATTCGAGTGGCGAAAAAGTGGAGCAAAAGCTAGACATTACTTTAATAAGAGACGAAGTTGTTTTAAAAGAATCCCGCTATAAATCCTCCTATGAACCCTATGGCGATGGAGTAATCGGTTATTTAAAGCTTTATTCCTTTTATCAGGATAAAGAAAGCTCCTCAGCAACCGACCTGGAAAAGCAAATTAATGAATTGAAAGAAAAGCATCGCCTGCTCGGCCTCATCCTTGATCTCCGCTATAATTCCGGAGGGTTGCTTACTCAGGCCGTCTCTGTCACCGGCCTGTTCATTTCAAAAGGGATCGTTGTTTCAATTAAGGATGAAAATGGCAAAGTACAGCATTTGCGCGACCTTGATGGGGCCATTGCTTGGGACGGGCCGCTCATTGTCCTGGTCAATCGCATGAGCGCCTCCGCCTCTGAAATCGTGGCTCAAACCCTGCAGGATTATGGGCGGGCAATTATTATCGGCGACGATCACACCTACGGCAAAGGCTCTTACCAGACCTTCACTTTAACAACGACCGAGAATGAACAGGTGAACCCTCAAGGCGAATACAAGGTAACGCGCGGCCGCTACTATACCGTTTCCGGACAAACTCCCCAGCTGAATGGCGTGCTGGCGGATATACCAGTCCCTGGCCCCCTGTCCGAAAGCGAGATTGGTGAACAATATATTAAGTATCCCCTCGAAAATGACCATATTAAATCCAACTTTGATGATGACCTTGCAGACATTCCCTTTTTACAACGGGATAAAATCAAAAAACTTTACAAATTTGGCCTGCAGGAAAAATTGGATGTCTATCAACCTTTGATCAATCCTCTCAAACAAAACTCTAAGCGTCGTTTGGAAGCCAATTTGAATTATCAAAACTTGCTTAAGGAAATAAAAAAGAAGGATGATATCGATCTCGAAAATATGGAGGATTTCGGCCAGAATGACATCCAACTGGAAGAGGGGTATCAGATTATGAAAGATTTACTGCTCATCATGCAGGAGAAAAGCCTTCTTTTAACACCTGTTCGAAAAAAAGTGAACGCCTCATTTGTTCCTGGTTGAATTCTTTTGGGATCATCCGCCATACTAGGGGGACCAAAGATATAATTTTCAGGTAACTATGACTGTTCGTGTACGCATTGCCCCTTCTCCGACCGGCGATCCCCACGTGGGAACCGCCTATATGGCCCTTTTCAATCTTATTTTTGCCCGCCACCATCAAGGCGCATTTATTTTAAGAATCGAAGATACCGACCGTTCGCGCAGCCGGCCTGAATACGAACAAAATATCTATACAGCTTTGCGCTGGGCCAATATCCAGTGGGATGAGGGTCCGGATGTCGGAGGCCCCTATGGGCCCTACCGCCAATCGGAGCGTTTTGACATTTACAAGCAATACGCGGAAGAGCTCCTGCAAAAAGGAAAAGCCTATAAATGCTTTTGTACAGCAGAGGATTTGGATGAAATGCGCGAGCTGCAGGCCAAGCAGGGAGGCAGACAAGGGTATGATCGACGCTGCCGCACTCTCACTCCAGCCGAAATTCAAGAGCGCGAAAATGCTGGGCTCCCCTATGTCATCCGGCTGAAAGTCCCCCTTTCCGGCGAATGCGTGTACGAAGATGCCATTAAGGGACGCATGGTATTCCCCTGGGCCGATGTGGATGATCAGGTTCTATTAAAATCGGATGGTTTTCCCACCTATCACTTAGCCAATGTTGTGGATGATTACCTGATGAAAATCTCCCATGTCATACGGGGGGATGAGTGGATGAGCTCGACTCCAAAGCACATTTTACTTTACGAATCCTTTGGCTGGACGCCTCCCACATTTTTGCATATGCCCCTCTTGCTCGGACGCGATGGCAAAAAATTATCCAAGCGCAAGAATCCCACGTCGATTTTCTTTTATCGCGACAGCGGCTATTTGCCGGAAGCCTTCGTCAACTTTTTGACGCTGATGGGCTTTAGCATGACAGGCGACAGGGAAATCTATTCATTAGATGAAATCATTAATGAGTTTGATTACAAACGCATTGGTGTGTCGGGCGCTGTTTTTGATGTGCAAAAGCTGGATTGGGTCAATCAGCAATACCTCGTTAAAAACATCCCTGTCGACCAGCTCTGGAAAAGGATGAAGGAATGGCTATTCAACGATGACTTTATGCAGCGCCTCATGCCCCTCTGCCATGCCCGCATCAAGACATTTGGCGACTTTATGGATTTGTTTGATTTTATGTTCATCAATCATATCCGTTACAATGACGCCCTCTTTGCCGTCAAAGAACTCTCAAAAGAAAGCGCTTCAACTTTGCTTCAGGCCATTATCTGGAATCTCGATGAAATGGAAAACTGGGCAGGCGACGGGATGAATCAGGCGTCGCGCCATGTGGCGGAACGATTTGGGGTCAATCATAAAAAAGTGATCATGCCCCTTTTGTTTGCAAGCCTAATGGGAAAAACCCAGGGGCCTCCTTTATTTGATTCGGTTACCCTTTTAGGCAAGGATCGCACCCGTGCCCGTTTGTTGAAAGCAATCGAGTTTTTAGGGGGCCTGTCCAATAAAAAACAATACCTGACAAAAAAAGCCTGGGACGATAAGAGCAACCCAACGCTTGCAAGCTTACTAGTATAAAAATATGGATCAAATAGATAACCCTTTGACGGCTTTACAGCTATGTTCTAAAGCGATGGAAGGGGGCTATGGCGCTGCTATGCAGGCCATAGGCATTTTATTTTTTGTCCTTATTTTTACCTTCATCTCTAAAGTGATTCTGGGAAGACTGAGAGACCGTTTTCTGAAGCAAAAAAATCCGTGGGCTTTAAGCTTTGTTTCATCTCTATATAAGCCGTTGACCTATTTTGTTTGGTTTGTAGCTGGGCTATGCACGCTGGACCTTTTGCTCGAACGTTGTTTTGAAGGCCCCCCTTTCAACCTTCACATGCTGATCAGTATAGGCGCCGTCGCAGCGCTCGGCTGGTTCCTTCTTCGCTGGAACCGCAAAATCGTGCATAACATGATGGAAATGAGCCATGAAAACAAAATTTCTCTAAGCCTTGGCCAGCTCGATCTTTTAAGCAAGCTAGCCACCATATTCATCATCATTTTCATTATTTTCCTCATGATGGATGTCACGGGTCGCGACATGCAGACCCTCATTGCCTTTGGTGGAATCAGCGGATTAGCCCTGGCATTCGCTTCTCAGCAGGTGATCTCCAATTTTTTTGGAGGCATCATGGTGTATTTTACTCAGCCTTTTTCAATTGGGGAACAGATTAACTTACCTGAGAAAAAAATTGAGGGGCATATTGAAGAAATTGGCTGGTACATGACATGCGTGCGCAATTTGGATAAGAGGCCCGTCTACGTACCCAATTCGGTCTTTACACAGACCGTTGTGATCAATCCTTCGCGTAAAAGCCATGAACGTTTTTTACCACAGGTCAATTTAACCTATGCCTCCCTGCCGGCCATTCCCCAAATTGTAACCAGCATTCGGGCCCTCCTGCTTGCCCATTCCGCCATTGACCATCATTTAAAAACCGACGTCTACTTTACCGGTTTTGGAGCTTCATCCGTAAACATATTTGTTTCCGCCTACATCCAGGCAGGCACGCAGGATCTTCAGACCGCAAGACAGAATCTACTGATAAAAATTGCCGCTATTGTGAAAGACAATGGAGCAGAGTTTGCTGTGGTGGAAGCCCCTTCTCTTTAAATCGACTTTGACCATTTTTTGGACCCCTCTTTGGAGAGAAACTTTCTGCAGCTAAATAAATTCCTTGGAAGAGGTAAAAATACCCTACCTTCAAAATTTATTACGCCGCAGTTTGCTTCTCTCTCGAAAAAAAAATTGGTTAAAGTCGATTTTAAACAATCTTAATTTGATTTATTTAATAATATAATTAATAATTTATTCAACAAAGGTTTAATGATGATAATATTTGAACATCCAACTAATAGCGTTGATTATCCAAATAAAAAAGCTAAATATAATACTCCTACTTTACCAGAGGAAATTATTTTAACTATTTTTAATTTTTCTACATTTAATGATATGAAAAGTCTTCTCTGTACGTCTCATTATTGGAATGATAAAGAAATTTTTGAGCTTTATCCAAATATAAAAAAATATCATTTGAACAGTGATAACTTTGAGGTCCCATTTCAGCTAAGCCGTCTTCAAATCATAGAAAAGGTGCAAAATATTTACACGATTGCCCACCGGCTCGATTGCATTTCTGCACTATTTATTTCAGATGGGTGGGACATAAACCTACTAAACAATGCAACAGGAAGAGTAGACGAAGCGATTGAAATCATCAAACAAACAGATTGTTTTAATAAATTGAAAAATCAAATTGTACTGTTAACCCACGGTTTTTGTATTGATGACAAACAAATGGACGAACATCAAAAAGACGAGTTTCTACAAGAGCGTGGATGGTACGAATCCAAAATACACTCCAGCCTGACCCTTTTCAGCCTGATGAGATTTGAAAAAGAGGTTGATATTCCTAAAAGAATTATTTGCAAAGCAATTAATTTAAATAAATATTATTATTATAGTTTTGCAATACGCGATGGCAATTTTATTTTTTGTCCTGAATACATGGAAGATTACCTCCCTATGATGGCCGAAACTTTAATATGAATAAACTAGTGTCTATTCCATTAAATAAATGATAAAATAATTTCATTTCTCTATGATGCCCCATTATATGTATGATAGAGGTATTATGGGTAGACGAGTAACAAAAATGTTGTCATGTACTGGGGAAGTACTGAAAGAACTGCAGCGAATTGGTCGCAGTCACAGTGAGCCGAAACGACGTGTAGATCGTGTTCGAATTATTTTGGCATGTCTCGAAAATGATAATCAAACCAAAGTTGCAGAACAAACTGGCACACGTCTAAATACAGTAGGAAAATGGCGTTCTCGTTTTATTTTGCACGGCATTGCGGGGTTGGATGATGCGCCCCGTACAGGTAAACCTAAAACAGTTGGCAATCATTTACGAAAGAACATATTACGGCTATTAGAGACACCTCCACCAAAAGGTCAAGCAACATGGGATGGTGTTGCCTTATCAAAGGCATTGGGTGTTAAGAAAAGCAGCGTATATAATACACTCTCAAAAGATGCTATTCAGCTGCAGCGTATACGTAGCTGGTGCGTGAGCACCGATCCCGAATTCGGAGCAAAATCGGCAGACGTGATTGGTTTGTACCTAAATCCACCAGAACGAGCAATTGTATTTTGTGTTGACGAAAAGCCAAGCATCCAAGCGCTTTCGCGCAAAACAGGTTATGTAGAAACTTCAAGTGGAACTATTGTTCGAGGTTTGCAAAGCACCTATAGACGCAACGGTACATTGAATCTATTTGCAGCTCTGAACGTAGCTACAGGCAATATTATCAGTAAAACAACTTCAAACAAGAAACGTCCTGACTTCCAAGAGTTTATGGATGATATAGTACGCAATATTCCCATTACTCAAGAGATTCATGTTGTTTTAGACAATTACTGTACGCATAAAAAAAATGAAGATTGGTTAAAAGCGCACCCGAACGTCACTTTTCATTTTACTCCAACTTCAGCTTCATGGCTCAATATGGTGGAAATCTGGTTGGGTATTCTGACAAGAAAAGCTTTACGAGGAGCAAGTTTCAATAGCAAGCAAGAATTGAAGGAAGCTATCGAAGACTTTTGTAAAGTTTACAACACATCAGCTAAACCATTTGTCTGGAAGAAACGCGAGGTGAAGGGATCACAGCTTAAAAATACTATCGTTAATTTAATAGAATAATACCATTTCCCGAAATTAAAATCATAAATTTGACTTGTGATCACCTTCATCTTTAAAAGATCTCTCCTTGTTGATATACCGTGCGCGGGTAGGTTCTTAAATTTTTGGCGGCGAGATTTTATGGCCCAGTACATTGCGGAGATCGCAGCAAACTTGGATAAGTTTGCAAGATCGAGCAATGAGCTGGGACGTAAAAGATGCCGATGAAAAAT
>JAJTHR010000267.1 GCA_021298935.1 Parachlamydia sp.
ATAAATTTGACTTGTGATCACCTTCATCTTTAAAAGATCTCTCCTTGTTGATATTCAAAGATATCAACTTCGAAAAGATCCTTTAAATCTGAAGCGCTGACAAATCAACTTTATGGTTTTATTTTTGGGAAATGGTATAAAAAGGGGAGGAGTCCCTAAAGAATTTGAATCTAAGCATTGCTGATGCCGAAACAGCTATGTTTGAAAACTTTAGTTTAATTGATAATGTTGCAGGACGGCCGGTCCCATACGCCGCTGATCGATGAGTTGCAAATTTTGCAGCAGTCCTTCACGGGGTTGAAAACGGTGATCTTCTTCAAGGAATAAGTCTCCACTTGGTAATAAAAGAGGGGATTTGTCAAATAAAACAAGGATTTCCTCGCTTAAATAAAGGGAAGAATCCCCCATGGTAAGATAGGGGGGATCGGCAAAGATGATGCCATAGCCTTTTTGCCGGGCGGCCAGCCTTCCCAGTTGGCTAATGACTTCACCATAAATGATATGGGAAGCGGATTTGACATTTAATGCTGCGGCATTTTTTTCGATGCAGCGGATGGCTTCTTTGCTGGAATCAATAAATGTCGCTGAGGCTGCCCCACGGCTTAAAGCTTCAAAGCCCATCGCTCCGGATCCAGCAAAGATATCCAGGAAATCGACTGCTTCGATATAATTCTGGCAGATGTTAAAAAGTGCTTCCCTAAGTCTGCTAGCTGTCGGCCGGGTCAACTGCGTTTTTGGAGCAGCCAAAGGATGGCGGCGGTAGAGTCCCGAGATGATATGCATGAAGCTTAATGAATTTGAAATTCCACAACGTGCACCTGGCCCGTTGAGGGAATGACTTTTAACTCATAGCGTCCCTTCAGCCATCCGGATTGGGGTGGTGAAAATACAGAGGCGACTAAAATATCACCGCTTTCATCTAATGCGACCTTAAGAGGGATTAAGGTACCGCTTTCTATATTTTCCAAATTCATTTGAACAGATTCCCCTTTAATGCCCCCCTTGATATCCAGGGTTACATAGAGGTCGCCGAGTTTTGAATCAAAAGAGGTCTGAGGATGTTCGATCACACCTTCGGGGTTGGTCGAAGATCCAAGCAGCACCAATACCACCTGCATCCCTCCTATGTTGTCTTCATTTGTAAAACTGCCCTCTTCAGGAAAAAAAATGCGCATGGAGACGATCTTCCATTTACCTTCTTCCCTGACCAGATAATATTTTACATAGGCTGCGGTTGTATCTCCTTGAAGAATGGCAGAAAATGACTGTACTCCATTTTTTTCTTTTCCTTTATAAAATGAAGCTGTTTTATATCTTCCCAAAATGGGATATTTTCGTAAAAAAGATTCAAACTGGGGGCCGGAAACTTCTTTTTTAAAATCATTCGATAGATACTTGTCGTAGGCTTCCCGGAAATTTTGATTTTTAATTGCTTCAAGCTGCCCCTTCATTCGTTTAATCATTTTGAAGAGGGGTTCTGCCGGAGAATCGGTCTTTTTCTTCTTTTTTAACAGGCGGATGCTCAGGACTTTCCACTGCTTGCCTTCTTTGATCAGCCTGTATTCGATGGGCATTTCATGATGGTCTGCAGAAACAAGTTTTCCCTTCATGATACTGACATTGTCTTTAATGGAGCGCTCGGTAAAGTGAGCTGTTTGCTGCGTCGTTAAGGCAGGATTTTGCTGAACAAAGCGGGTAAATTCATCGAGGGAGAGGGCGGCCATGAAATTTTGAGAAGAGTAATCAAAGTAGGCTTTGGAGATGTCATTATCCCGTAAGGCTTCCAACTGTTTGTCAATCACGTCGACTAGCCGTTCGGTAAACAGAATGCCTGCAGTGACGCCGACCAACAATAAAACAGAAATTGCAAGAAGGGCCTTAAACCAAAAAGGCATTTTTCTTTTGACCATTTTGGATGGAGGCGGAGCAGCAGCCGGGCTTTCATCGAGAGGCTGATTTGCATCTTGCGCAGGGCTTTTTCCGCATAGGGGGCAGGATTCACTCAGACTGCTTATTTGATTTTGACAATGCTGGCAATACATATATTTAACTTGAAGCCCCGTAATGAAGGATTAAGTCTTCTGCTTTTTTATAATTTGTTCTTTTTAAACTTTCATAGACCTGCAACCCTTTCGCATTGTACCCTTGCTCAAAATAGAGTTTTCCAAGTTTAAAAAGCGTTTCTCGATCCTCCGGACAGAGCTGCAATATAATTTCATATTCCTTGATTTCTTCTTCAGCCATTTGCAGGTCTCGATAGCTATAAGCCAGCTGGGCATGCACCCAAGGGTCTTGGGGAGCGTAGTCGCTTAAAATTTTAAATTCTTCAATGGCTTTGCCTGCAATCATGCGAAATTTTTTCCTAAAGCCTTCATTGAATTTACCTTTTGGGATCCATTTTTCGTCATCCAACCCCTCCACTGTGCGTGGATCAATATAGAGTCCTGAAAGCATCACGTAAGCATTGGCCAGCGTTGCGTGGGTCTCAAGATGGGTCGGTTCGATCCTCACCATTTTGAGGTGTTCTTCAATGCAGGCATTCAGAAGCAATTCCTTCATGAAATGCACATCTTCCCAGTAAAGGATGCAGCTTATTTTTTCAATGGGTTGCGCCAAAAAATCATAGTCAAGGGGGCTTTTGATTAATTCATATTCACTGCCATGCAGGGCGGCGGCTAATTTGCAGCAGCATTCTGCGAGGACCAAATGGAGTTCTGGGATGCCTTTGCATTCGGGAATGGCTTCTTTGCAATCGTTTAAAAAGTCTTCCTTCAATTCGATGAGGCGCTCATTTTTTTGTGTTTGGAAGTAGAGACGCATGGTAAAGTAGGAAAACAGAGTGGCAAAGAAGAGCGCGATATGGATTCCGAGCACAAAATTTTGGACAAGAAAAGCGATGTGAATAAAAAAATAAATGATTTGCGCAGCCAGGAGAACAATAAAAAACGCATTAAAAAAGGTGTTGATTTTTAAAATACGCCTGAATTGCTGAATGGCCGGCGGGATCAGACTAGCCGCCTTTTCCTGGGATAATTCTTTGTCGAATTGTATTAAAATTTCTCTTTCGGCATTCATGTTAAATGATCGCAAGGTGATTTTCAGAAGTCTTAGAGGTTGTCTGCAAAGGTAGACAACCTCTTAGGGACGGAGAGCAGGCGCTTCCGTAAGTTACATAAAGGTTAGCTTATAAAGCAGCCTGCTAAAAATAACAATCTTAAATAGCTTCCGCCACACGTAATCCTTTTTTGTAGGTCTTTTTCAATTCATCCTGATCGAATAGGACAAGTCCCGTCAATACAATGGCGAATGAAAGATAAAAGGGCCAGGTGACTACCTCTCCAAGAAAAAACCATCCAAAAACGGCCGTAAAAAGGGGGGTGGTAAATCCTGCAAATGAGACAAAGGTTGGAGAATACTTTTTAAGAAGGGCGCCATATAAATTATAGCAGATAAGGTTTGAAATCAAAATCAGCAAGAGGGTGCATTCGATGACAACAGGATAATTTGTGGCAGGGACTGGATTCCAGTTTTCAACAAGCAGGGAGTGGATAAGGGCGAAGCATCCGCCGATAAACATGCTTGTCCCATTTGCGGTCACTGGAGAAAGCTTATTTTCATTGATAAGCTGCATTAGCACAATCCACCCATAGACGCTGCAAATGGCAGCCATCATGACAGAAAGTTCGGCCCAGGAAAAGAAAAATAAATGTCCGGCCGCCCCCTCAGAACCCGTTTCATTTAATAGGATAGGGATGAAGCCAAGAAAACCGAGCCCCAAGCCCATCCATTTTTTCAAAGAGAGTTTTTCGGAGAAAAGGAGGTAGCAAAAGAGGGCAGAAAGAAAGGGGGAAAGGCTATAAATGAAGCACGTTTTGAAGGAAGTGAGGTATTTTAATCCCCAAAATTCAAAAACATTGGTCATGTAGATATTTAAACAGGCGAGCTGGAAAATGCGCCACCAGGTTTGTTTATCAAAAGCGAAAGTCTCCTTTTTAATAAAATACTGGTAGCTTAAAAGAATGCAGCCTGCAAAAGCCATTCGGGTGCCCACAAGGAAAAAAGGCTGGGCGTATTCAAGCCCCGTCTTTGCAATCGTGAACACACTGGCAAAAAGGGCATATAGTAAAATAACGTAAAACATCTTGTCCGCTCATTAAATTTCTGCTTATTTTATCAATTTTTCATTTAAAATTGAAGTAGTAAGTTCTGTAAATTTAAAAAAAATTTACAATTTGTTTAATAATAATAAATATTTGAGTGTTTTAATGTTTTTAATGTATTATTAAATTATCATTATCTCATTCTTTATTTTTTTTCTTGAATTCTCCTTCAAAATTGAAATATAAAGAATGACAATTTATAGGGAGTATAACATGCAAAAAACAAAATTGCTTTTGATAGAGGATGAAGAGGATATTGCTTCTTTGATTAAGTTGCAGGCTGAATTGGCAGGTTACAAAGTGCACGTTGAGGCCGACGGATTGAATGGTTACTTGGCAATTGAGAAAGAAAGGCCTGACATTATCGTTCTCGACATCATGCTGCCGGGATTGAATGGTTTGGATGTGTGCCGTAAAGTTAAGAACAATCCTGATTTAAAAACCATTCCTATTATCATCATTTCAGCCAAAAGTGAAGAATTGGATGTTGTATTAGGTCTTGAACTGGGTGCAGACGATTATGTGGCCAAGCCTTTTTCGCTGAAAGTCTTATTTTCCCGTCTGAAAGCTGTGCTACGAAGGGGTCAGGAGACTGAAAAAGAAGCAAAAGTCCTGACATTCGGCGATTTTACGATGGAAGTGGATCGTTATTTATTGCGTAAGAGGGACAAAAGCATTGCACTGACCCTCTCTGAGTTCGGTATTCTGCGCAGGCTGTTGTTGAATAGGGGCAAGGTCCTTACGCGCAACCAGTTATTGGATGATGTACAGAATGACGAAGCCTACATTATCGATCGTAATATTGATGTGCATATTGCATCGCTAAGGAAAAAGCTGGGTCCCAATTTCGATGGGATTGAAACAGTCAGAGGTGTTGGCTACCGTTTTAAGGATGATGAATAAGACACCTTCTTAGGCGTTCTATTTGCGTGAGGTCCAAAAGGACTTTGTAATTACGGTGCCTGGAAATTTGCACCTTTCCAGGCTCTTTTCCAAGACGTGTCACAAACTTTCTTTGCGTCACGCACACTTCTCCCTCTTTTCTTTTCTTTACTTTACTATGGTAAAGAGCGAGTTGCAGGGCATCCTCAAGGGTGTCAGCCGGCGGCTTTTCTTGCCCCCCTATCCGGATGATCACATGTGATCCGGGAGAGTCCCGGACATGAAGCCACCAATCATTGCCCTTTGCGATCCGGAAAGTCAGCTCGTCATTTCCGCGTGCATTTTTGCCTATCAGAATAGATAAACCATCCCTGGATAAATAATTAAAATAGCTTTTTTTCTTTTCCTCTCTTCTTGATTCCTTTGTTTTTATAGTGGGGATTTGGCATTGAAGCTCCTCTACATTCATTGAGGTAAAGCTTTCAAGGCACTTTTCCAATTCCAGCAGTTTCTTTGCACCATTTTCCAGCTGCTTTTCAAGGGGCCCGATTCCATTTTTTAATTTTTTTGCCCTTTTGTAAGCCTTTGCAATCTGCTCGACGGGTTCTAAGAGAGGGTCAAGGATCAAAACAATTTCTTTTTCGGCCATCCAATCAAAGACTGTAATTTGCGATAGCCCTTTTTTAAGCGTGGAAAAACTGGCCTTCAGCAAGTCCGCCTCCTGCCTCTTCATTTCCCATTTCCGGCATTTCTCTAAATTACTTTGCAGGATATTCATCAGGCTTAATTGTTTGCGAATTTTTTTGTGGCAGGCAGCGCTGAGCTTTTTTAGCAAGCGATCTCTTTCCAGTCTTGCAAAATACTCTTCCATTTGTTCAAGAGATAGGGATGAATCATCCATGCGTTTCAATGGAGGAGGTTGATAGATTTTTACTTTCGAAGGATAAAGAGAATAAGCAATTTGACCTGATGGTGTTAAAAAATAATAGTTGGGATGCCTCTCAAAAAATTCGCAAATCAGAGTGATTGTTTCTTCCTCTTTTTTGAATAGGAGACGCATTATCCTGTCTTGATTGATTTGCTCGATTGTAGTGAGAAGGGCTCCTTCCAGCTTTTTTTTGTAGGGATGTACAAAAGCCTCCTTCGGGAGCGAAGACACAGGATGAAAGCGTACAGGCTGCTCAAAGCAAAAAAGAAACGGAAGGGTAGGTCGATTGTTTGAAAAGCGTAGGGCAAAACGAGCCGCGCTGATCGAATGAAAACGGGTGACTATTGCGCCTTCTATTGGTGTTTTGAAGGCAGCTATTATTTGATGAAGGTGGTGTGATGTATACATTTTGCTAAAAACATTTTTTTCAGTATAAATAATTTAAAAATGGAAGGAAATCATTATGATGCCGCTTGGAGATGATAACTCATTACGAAAATCAACCCCCATCGTCACCTATATTCTGATTGCCTTGAATATCCTGTTTTTCCTGGCTGAATGGGCGGGAGGCGAAGAATTCATCAAACAGTGGGCCTTTATACCAAGGCGGTTCAGTGCAGATCCCTTAAGCGATCTGCCAACATTACTGACATCCATGTTTATGCATGCCGGCATCATGCACCTTGCTTCCAACATGCTTTATTTATGGATATTCGGTGACAACATTGAAGATCACTTAGGAAAGGGGAAATACTTACTGCTCTATCTCTTAAGCGGGTTAGCCGCAACATTTGCCCAATACATGGTTTCTCCAGGATCAAATCTGCCCAATGTGGGGGCTTCCGGTGCAATTGCAGGGGTTTTAGGAGCCTATATTCTTTATTTTCCAGGACAAAAAATTAAAGTCCTGCTTGGACCGTCGATTGTGGCCATGCCATCCCTGGTCGTGATCGGGTTTTGGTTTTTTTTACAGCTGGTTAGCGGAGCGGGCACCCTTTTTTCTACGCAAGAGACAGGCGGCGTGGCCTACATGGCCCATGTAGGCGGGTTTGTTGCAGGCCTAGCGACGGCATTTTTGTTTCGCACCATGGATGGAAATAAAAAATAGTTATACCGTGCGCGGGTAGGTTCTTAAATTTTTGGCGGCGAGATTTTATGGCCCAGTACATTGCGGAGATCGCAGCAAACTTGGATAAGTTTGCAAGATCGAGCAATGAGCTGGGACGTAAAAGATGCCGATGAAAAAT
>JAJTHR010000300.1 GCA_021298935.1 Parachlamydia sp.
AGCTGGTATTTGGACAGGCAAATTTGCTATAATCATTCATGACGTTCGTAGTTTCTCTCTTATCTTGGCTGATGAAATGAACTACGATACGTCAATTTTTTATTTTATTTAAGCACTTCGTTAATATTCTTCCCGTCTACCCGGACCGCGTTTTCATGCATCACTACCAAGCGATGAAAGAGCTCGGTAAGGGAGAATTTCTTTTTGATAGACCTAATGTACCCCTAGATTGGGCAATTCAAATTCTTCATCATGATCAAGGTCTTCTTTATTTTAATCCAAGTGATCCTCAAGAATTTATAAAAGTAATGCCGCCTCGAACAGACTACGAGGATCTGACTTATCATGAGTATTATGTTGTTTACCACAAATTGTCGATGCTCATGGCAAAAACCTATGAAAACAAAATTAAATTTGATTGGCAGAATAAGCAGCATATCTCGAAGCTGGATAGTATTTTAACTTCGCTTAATACCAGGTATCCCGATGGTTTGCCTGATGGTGAAATAAAATTAAAAAAAACAAGAGAGGCAGGCAAGCTCTTTGAAAACTTTTGGTTTAATTTAGAGGACTTGCAATTTGTAAGGGAATATCTTGGATTTAATAAAATTTCCCAAGACATCATTCAACATATCCATGAAATTACCTGTGAGTGTCATGAAATTTCCTTATCTGATTCGGGGGCAGGAATTCTCTATCAGCATAAGGAACATCATTACTATAATACCCGTATTGCCCACCATCCTATACCAGGCGAGAGGCCATTTGTAAAAGTGGGAGGAGCGGCAGGATATCACACAGCAAATGGAAAAGTGCTAACTGCCAATGCAGCCACCACACATCTCTTAATCAGCGATGTGTTGGGAAACCCGCTAGACTGGAATATTACACCTTGTAAAAAGGTGTACCGTTTGAGAAAATTTGATTACGAAAAGGCAAAGACATTTATGGCAAATTATTTTACCCAGGAACAGAAAAAAGGCCATCGTTATGTTTCAAAAATTGGATGATGTCGTAAAAACATTGCTGATCCCCTCGCTAGAATCCATCGGTGACATAAAACAAAACTCCTCTTATGTTGAAACTTTTGAAATTTTTTTTGAAATTTCCAGAGCTTTGTTGTCACCTGGAGAAGAAGAACTTTTAGATGAAAAGAACCGGAATGCTTTAAGGACGCTCTCTAAAAGAATCGATAATTTTTACATGAATGAGTTACTGGTAAACGAAGATAAACAAACCGCTTTTAATCAACCTGATTGGTTAAAAATTGAAAACGAATCAAACGAATTACTTCAGTCGCTAAAACCTCTCGTGCAAGCACGTGAACGCGATATTATTAATTTAGATTTAATTCCATCAATTGAAGGAATTGCTAATGTTAATAATAAAAAATCTTACGATGATTGGTTTAGTAATTTTTCAGAAATTTGTGATTTTATGCTTTTACCCAGCAGAAACACCATAAACGAAAAAAGCAAAGAAGCATTGCAAAAGCTCTATCATAAAGTTGACACTTTTGACGATGCAAAAGAGCTAATACATGACGATTTGATTAATCATCCTGAATGGATAAATATCACGCAGCAAGCTACTAAATTACTTGAATTATTAAAACAGGATATTAAATGAAAGAAATGCCCTATCTTTTATTTGCATTTATTCAGAAATACATTAAGTTTTTTTCAAATCCAGAAATTCAAGAGGCTAACTGGACTCAAGCTGCAGCTGATAATGAAGAGAGCTGCCATGACTGGATTGTCAATTGTTTACATTCCTGGCATTCAATAAAAGGAAAATTAACTACAGATATGTTGCTTAAAGACATTGATCACTTAGAAGATAAATTATCCGCTTACTTAGCCAAGATATCCAATTTTAAAGAGAAAAATGCAAGAGATCTTCACTTGAAAATCCTTAAAGATTTTGAATGGATTTCCATACAGGATCATTCCAAGTTAATTTTTAAACAAGCCAGAGAACTGTTAGATTAGGCTTTCGAAGAGAAGCCTAATTCCCTAATGAGCGGCATTTTATTCCATGAGATTTTCGAGTGTCTTATTGGTTTCATTCAAGCGCTCGGCCATCAGCTTTGCTATCCATTGGTGCAGAATAGCTGATAGGGCGGGAGCCTCTGTTTCCATTGTATTGAATGCCTCTTCTGAGAGCCAGTAAACTGTAGCGGGCGTTAATGCGATGAGGTCCGCTGTCCGCCTGATTTTTAAATAATAGCCGATTTCCCCAACAGTTGTGCCGCCGCTCATTGTATAGTAACGAATATTTCGCTGATTTTTTAACTGCTTTTGGGCCGCAATTAAGCCCGATTCAATCATATAGATGCCATCCGAGGGATCCCCCTCACGCGCAAGGTACTCCCCTTTGCTCAATTCGATTTTATTTAAATATTTTGTCAGCGTTTTAAAATAGTCGGGATGGGGGAATGCCACCTCCAGTTGCCTTTCAATGCTAATATGCATGTATTTCACATCAGGCATCTTTTCATCTTCCAGAATTTTATTCTCACACCACTCTAATGCATGATCTAGCGAGGAAAATGAAATAAGCGAGCGAAAATTGAGTGCATTAAATTTT
Organism: Parachlamydia sp.; assembly: GCA_021298935.1. Lineage (GTDB taxonomy): Bacteria > Chlamydiota > Chlamydiia > Chlamydiales > Parachlamydiaceae > Protochlamydia. Next base: position 2,590 of record JAJTHR010000300.1, read on the forward strand.
TGAAGCTCATCGTTCACCTTCTTTGAAAGGTTAGCCCATATTAACGTTATTTTGTTCGCTTCAGCAAATTGATGCAACTGAGTGAAGGAATAGCAAGCCGATGTGTCAAATACCGATACTCTGTGGCAATCAACAATTAAAAATTTTGGGGGCGCCTTGTTTGAAAGCCGAGAATGGATAATTTTTAAGATTTTATTAATTGAACCGAAAAAAATAAATCCCTGAAGCTGCAGGATCAATATCTCAAATCCCTTCTCGGTTAATAAGTCCCGATGGGGTTTGGGCCGAATAATTTTACTGTGATAAAAAGAGCCGTCAAATGCATTTTTTACGGCATCCATACGGCTATAGTTAAATGTGAACAGGAGGACGGCGCAAAAAAGACCCGTCAATACTCCCTCAAACAATCCGAAAAAGGCAATCACGAAGATGATCAGGCAGATCAGCAGGTATTCGACCAGGGGAAAGATCGATCGTTTGGTCCAAAGCCATTCAACAAGGAAAGAGAGCCCCATGTACATTAAAATACCGGCTAAGATGAACTTAGGCACATAGGAAAAAGCGGATACGCCGAAAAGAAGCAGGATGCAAAAAAAAGCCCCAATAAATAAGTTGACGAGCAGGCTTCTGACCCCCAGGCTTTCAACAAGATAGCTTCCTAAAATCGCTTGGTAACCAACCGGCGCCGACCCCAAAGCGCCCACTAAGTTGGCAGTGCCGGCCGCTTTCAATTCCCGGTCAAAATTCAGTTCGGTTTCTGTCGCCACCTCAATGCCTGTGATATTGAGAAGCAAAGAAAAAGTGCTTAAAAGCATGAGGACGGCTATTTGTCCGCTATTTTGAAAAATGACGCTCCATTGAACGGCCGGAAGGGCCGCCAGGTTCAATGGCTTTATGACTTGCTCTCCTGAAAAAGAGCTGTAGAGCCATCCCTTTAGAGCAGCCTCTTCAGTCGAGATGCCATTGATAGCTAGAATTGCGTAAAAAATCGCCCCGCCTGCTAATAGCAATGAGGGGAAAATTAAATAATGTTTCCATTGCTTGACCGCTGCCAATAAAAAAAAGGCGAAAATAAAGGCCGGAAACCACAAGGAAGCAAGATCGCTTGAAAAATAAGCTTCCAGGTTTTCCAAATTGAAAGGAAGGCCCGTCATCACTCCGAAGGCTCCTCGAATTAAAAGGTAACCTGTTCCTGCCATGAATCCCCCAATGACGGGATAAGGAATGAAGCGGATGAACTTGCCGGCCTTGAAAATGCCTAAAAGGAGAAAAAATAGTCCTGTCAATAATGAGGAAACAACGATTGCCCCCAAAACGGTATAATAGACGGCTTGCTGTTCCTCCCCCTTCATCTGCAGCGCGATATCCGCTGCAATGATTCCCAGGATAACGGAGGGTTATCCTGCGGATAGCTTACGATGCTCGGCAAGGAAGAAAAAAGGGCTGTGATGATAGTAATAATTGCCGTCCCAAGCAGCATCAAGGCAATTCCTTCCGGAAGAAATTGCGAGAGGTTTTGGGAAAAAATAAGGGCAGCCAGCGGTATTTCAAAGCTAATGATGGGAATCAAGGCAATCAGGGCAGCTACAAAGCATTGAAAAACAGCTTTAAAATTAAATTTACCAATTATTACGTTCATATTTCACAAATTAGCCAACTAGGCAATTTTATTGACACAAAAAAAAGAATGACGCATTTCTGATTTCATTTTCATTGTGGGCAATTGCATGAGAAATGACATCTTAAGTCCGGAAAAAATTGGTTTAACCTATGAGATCCGCAATATTGTCATTATCGCTGAAAAATTGCAGAAATACGGGATGGCGATTCACTGGGAAAATATCGGGGATCCCATCGCAAAGGGAGAAAAAATTCCCGATTGGATGAAAGCCATAGTGGCCGAAGCTATTTTTGACAATAGCACATGGGGATACTGCCATACCCGCGGCATTTTAGATACCCGCCGCTTCATCTGCGAGCGGACCAACCGGCGCGGGGGGACGCAAATTACACCCGACCAAATCATTTTTTTTAACGGTTTGGGTGATGCCATTGGCAAAATCTATGACAATTTGAAAAGCGAAACACGCGTTCTTCTTCCCTCCCCCACCTACACCACTCATAGCATTGGAGAAGCCAGGCATGCACATACCAAATCGATCCATTTCCACCTGGACCCTCAAAATGAGTGGAAACCCAATATCGAGGAATTGGAAAACTTAGTTAAATTCAATCCCCAAATAGGGGCGATCCTCATTATCAATCCGGATAATCCGACAGGGTTCGTTTACTCAAAAGAATTGTTGGAGCAAATTGTCGAAATAGCTGACAAATACGGCCTTTTTATCATCTCTGATGAAGTCTATATCAATATTGTTTATAACAACCAGAAAACCGTCCCTCTTTCTGACGTGATTGGCCAGGTGCCGGCTCTGGGGATGAAAGGCATTTCCAAAGAATTCCCCTGGCCCGGCTCGCGCTGCGGATGGATTGAAGTGTACAATTATGGCATAGACAGCCAATTTGACCAGTATGTCAATAGCATTTTGACGGCCAAAATGAATGAAGTGTGCTCAACGACCTTGCCACAAAAAGTCATCCCAGCCATTTTACAGCATCCGGAATATCCTTTCTACTTAGCCGAAAGAATACGCACCTATGAAGAGATGAGCTGTCTGGCCGAAGAAATCTTCAGCCAGGTTCCGGAATTAAGCGTCATTCGGACAAACGGCGCTTTCTACATGGCTGTTGTCTTTAAGCCAGGAGCGCTCAAACCTCATCAGACGCTTCCCCTTTCCAATCCTGAAATAAAGGAACTGGTCGAAGGGCTTGTCAGTGCTCCAAATACTACCCAGGACAAGCGCTTTGTCTACTATCTTCTTGCCCATACCGGCATCTGTGTCGTGCCCCTTTCCTCTTTTTCTTCCTCTCTGCAAGGCTTTCGCATTACTCTTCTTGAGAAAAATACAGCGGAAACCGAAATGATATTCAAACAAATTGCTGATAAATTCATTGAATACCTTAATTCTTAATAGTATTAGTTTAAGAAAATTCAATCAAATTAATAGTCATCATTTTTTACAATATTATTTAATACCATTTCCCAAAAATAAAACCATTAAGTTGACTTGTCAGCGCTTCAGATTTAAAAGATCTTTTCGAAGTTGATATCTTTGAATATCAACAAGGAGAGATCTTTTAAAGATGAAGGTGATCACAAGTCAAATTTATGATTTTAATTTCGGGAAATGGTATAACTCACCTCTGCCAAAAAGAGCAAAATGAAAGCCAAGAGATTTTGAAAAATCAATTAATTCAAAAAGCGCAGCAATATTTTACTAATATTGCGAGCATTTTTGAAGGTAATTGAGATTCAAAAGATCTGCTTATTCATCTGCTCCTTTTGGCAGAGGTGAGTTATCTAGTAGAATTTAATCAAGTCATCCTTATGGATCATTTAGGCACCTGGGTAGAGATTGATAAAGGGTTCCAGTCATTGGCAGTATTTGCAAGAATCAATGCATGCTTGATATTACTCATTTACACAACGTTATACCACGCGCGGATAGGTCTTTAAATTTTTCATCGGCATCTTTTGCGTCCCAGCTCATTGCTCGATCTTGCAAACTTATCCAAGTTTGCTGCGATCTCCGCAATGTAATGGGGCATAAAATCTCGCCGCTAAAAATTTAAGAACCTACCAGCGCGCGGTATAATATCGGGGAGGTGAAAGAAAAACAAGAAAACTGCATTTAAATATACCCGTTTGCAAAGACACCCCCGTAAAATAAGGGGGCATCGAATTTAAGCCATCGAGTAAGCGCTTGGGTTTACAAGTGCAATATCCTTTAAGCTTTTAATAAAATTTTCTTTGGTATAATCGTTGTATTCATTCCCATAAGAAGAAGGGTCAGGGGACAGTTCGATTGTAAATGAGCAGGTATGGGCAATCGGGACCGGCAAGTAAGGGCCGCCCTGACGGACCACACTGAACTTTTTATCCTTAATCAGGCTTGAGCTGCCGCATAAGAATTTCAATATGGTCCGGATCTCCTCCTCAGAAGCTTCATGCACCAGCCATTCCTTTAACCAGTTGATTTTTTTCTGCAGTTCTACTTGAATTAACTCATCATATCCTGCATACAATTCAAACCTATCTGCAAATTCCTGTCGATCAATCGATCCCTGGACTTTTATATTGAATACCTGGTAATCGACCGCTGCAATTTCCCGCCATTTAGCGTCCATTCTGTCAAAAGGCATTGAAGACTGACAAACATGCATCATTCCATTCGCTATGGCATGGATAGGGGCAATGATGGGTCCAAGCGGCCCAATGCTTGTGCCATATTCGAAGGCTGCCTGCAATAAAAAGCCTTTAAACTTTTCAAGATCGGCCAGGACTTGGTTCATAATAGGATGATCCCCTTCGCCATCCACCGTCCACTCTTCCGGCAGCATGCCTGAATACATGACATTGTACGCTGCCTCTTTGAGCTCTTCACTACTAAGGACATCAAAGCGCAGAAGCCATTCAAAACGGGCTGCATCACAGGGATTATCATCGCCAGCCCTTCTTCTTGCCTCTAAAAGACTTAACGCCATTTTGCATTTTGTTTCCAACTTAAGAGCTGAATAGGGGGTTATGATTTCCTCATGGCTTAAGCTTAAGACCACCTTAAATAAGGAATCATCCAAATGCTTTCCTAAAGCATACGCGCCATCACAAAATCCAGGAACCGACTTGGAGTAGTAGCAGTACATGATCAATTGACCAAAAGAAGTAAAAATCCTTTCTTCTTCCACGCTCAATGAATCATCCTTCGCTTTAGGAAGGGCTAAAAGAGCGGGATAGTGGTTTTGGAATAGGGCTTTATCGGCAACAAGCGCGCCGGCAAGGTCGTCAATAAAATCACGCGTCAGCCCTCCCCTGTCAATGCCATGGCCGACGCTTAAGTCATCCCTTAAAAAGTTAACGGAAACAAGCGGATGTTGAGCGGAAGAAAGCAGCTTGCAAAATTCAGTTAAATGATAATGTGGCAGGCATTGCAGCCCTCTTCTTATGATCGTGATTTTAGCAATGGGGGGATGGTTGCCCTCCAATCTGTAATGGGAAGAAAGCATTAAGGACTTGGTAAAGCAGGCCTGGAACAAGTCGTGTTGCGCAGCAGGGAGCTGAAGCGTTGTGCATGGAAGCAAGCAACCATTCAAATGCAAAGAGACAATCCCCCCCTCTTCATTGATGACAATACCTATTTTTTTATCCTGCGTGGCAGCTCTCCAACAATCCACTTGCTGGATATTGATCGCCCCGGCCTCTCTATTATACCATAGACAATAAGTGACGCCCTTGTATTCAAGTGAAATCGGCTGCGCGGCCCCATGTCCGCGCTTGGCGGCTTTCTGCAAGGCTGCCCTGAAAATGAGTAAATCCTGCGGTGAAAAATGCACGTCTTCAACAGCTTCAGGCTGTACGGTATCTACGAGCGGCGGCACAAAGTTCATATCCCTGACAAGGGTCTGACCGGGCTCTGCTGGTTGAAAACGCCTCATGACTTCATTGTAAATATGTTGGCAAAGAGGATTAAATTCATCCGGTATTTTCATCTCAGCATAAGGCTGATTGTTCAATCGCACCGAAGTAATTTGCCCTTCCGCATCAATGATGACACCTAATTTGCCTTCTTGTTGTCTCAAGTTCCATTTTTCGACACTTTGGATATTAATCGCGTCAAACCTTTGGTGATACCAGCAGTAATAGGCCTGTCCGTTAAATTGAATCTCAATTGGATTGCGCAAATCATGACCTTGATTCAAGGAACGAGTCATGGCAGCCTTCATGTTCAGTAACTCCTGGGCGGCTAGCTGCTGAAGAAGCGGAGCCTCAGGAATCATATCTGGAATGACATTCGGAGCTTGAGGGAGCTGGGGATTGACGAATTCAGGCGAACGGGCAGGGGCTTGAAATTGACTAATAAATAGTTGGGTAATAAGAAGATGCGTGGCATTAACTTCTTCTACCACACGCAATTTTCTCCACAAGGCACTCACTGCCTGAATGATACCAAGCGAGGCAATTCCTAAAATGAATGTTAGTGCCCAGGCAGCTTTTTGCTTGATGGGAGAAAAGTTGGGATGGGCAGGATCTATAATAACACGAGCGGCAATGTCTAGATAATTTAACACTAACATCATTCAACCTTTATTAAATTAATTAGATAATAGTATCATTTTTTAAAATTAATAACCTAACTTTTTCTTGTTTAACTGAATGATATCATTATTAAATTGTTGATATCTTTTTGATTGAACAGGGCGTTTTCACTAAAAACATTTGATAGTATTTAGGGTAAAATACGAGCATATATCTTCAATTATTGGAGGTACTTATGTCTCGTCGCAAAAAAATCGACCCTGGTATTTTAGAAGCATCCGAACAATTTGACGCGCAA
>JAJTHR010000272.1 GCA_021298935.1 Parachlamydia sp.
AATCATGTTTTTGGTTATCTGAAAACTTCATGCCAAGGATGTTAGCAATATGCTTAGTAAGAGTGAAGAGAAAATAAAGAAAATTATTTATCACCTCGCCTCGTTTGCGTAGCAAATGGGCGAGGTGGTGAATAGTCACTTACAATGTTATGTTTTATCATGGGATCTAAACCACTTTTTTTAAATAGCGGCAGCTAAAGAAGAGGTAGAAACTTAAAAAAGGGATGGCGATTGCCCAAAAAGGGGAGAGGACCTGCCTTTTGGCGATGACTTGAAATGCATCCATCAACATGTAAAAGGCTATCAGGCTGAATAAGCTGCCGACGTAAATAAAAAAGACAGGCAGGCGCCTGGAGAAGTAAATGCAATAGGGGGCGGGGGCAAGGATGGCCAGGCAGCATAGCCAAGGGGTTAACATCTTCCAGTAAAAGGCCGCATACAGCTTGCTCTCTTTTTCGTTTAAACGCTCGTTTCTGCCAGGGAGCTCGGTAAAAAACTCTGACAATTTTAGCATGTCAGGCTCCTGGATGGACGAGTGGAGGATTTCCTGATTAAAAGGCATATTGTTAAAAGAAAGCTCATTGAAAGATTCTTTAAAGGCCAGTTCGCCCCCCGGTTCGCGCTCGATGCGATCGACAAAATAGCCGGTTGGTTTTGAAGTGTAGGGAGAGAGGTATTTCATCCGATAAAGGCTGTCTGGCGATTCGATCCAAAAAACATCAAAAAAAAGTTCTTTATGAGAGTTATACTCTTGATAAAGAAGCACCGTCCCATTTTCAAAATGAATGTGCCTCACACTCATATCAGGGGAATGCCTCGTCTTCCTTTGCTTATTTCCATCCTCAATGCGCCTTAATTTTTTAAGGGCGCTTGGAAGTACCCACTGCTCATTCATGTATAGAAGGGCGGTTGATAATAGTCCCAGGATTAAAAAAGGAAGCAGAAGCTGACGAAGGGAAAACCCGCCAGCCATCAGCGCCACTAATTCTTGGCGCATATTTAATGTAGTAGTTGTTTTTACAAAGGCAATTAAAAGGGCAACAGGGATGAGGATCTCGGCTCGACTGGAGAAAACAAAAAAATAATACTGAAGCGTCTGTCCCCAATGAATATGCGAAAACTTGCCAGGAAGAGAACTGGTCCGGCTGGAAAAATCGATCAGGATATAAAATAAATAGAAGCAGCCCAGGCAGAGGAAGAAAAATTTAATGAACTCAGTAAAAAAATAGCGCTGCCAGATTTTTAGCATCCTTCCCTCCCTTGGTTGATTCGTTGTAACGTAATGAGTGAAAAGAGGGCAATCAGTCCGAGGGGAAGAAAATAAAGCAGGCTTGAGAGGATGATGTAATGTTCGCTTCCTTTTGCAACAAAAAAACTCATCAGGTAGATAAGCGTTAAGGCAATCACGAAAAATCCCTTCCGCTTATTGTTTTGGCGGCTGATCTGCATGCCAAAAGCTATTCCCATTAATGTCAGGCTAATCACAGCAAGTGAGAGGGATATTCTTTTGGCAATTTCCGAAAGCGATCGATTGATTTGCTGTGTGAAGGGTTTCAATGCTTTGCCTTCAAATTTGGCTTGTAAAAGTTGGGCTTTTTGTGCTCCTATACGGATGATCAATAGGGGAAGGGGAAGATAATCATTGTTAATAGACCAAACTTTCCTCTGCAGGACTTTCGAAAAGTCATCCACATTTGTCAAAGTTTCAAGGGAATGTTCAATAATTAAGTCATCATGCATGAACTCTAGCCTTGGCTTAGCGGCCACAACGGTCACTTCCTTGCCTAACAAGACAGAAGGGCTGGCCTGCAGCTGATTGGCCATCATCAGATTGATTCGTCCCTGATTATGATTGGGCATGGCGAATAAGACATTTTCAGCCGATTCTCCTACATGGGAGTTGCCAAGCGTTGTAAAATAAAAACCTTTGAGACGCATTAAATGCTTGTTGTGCAGAAGAAGAAGCGGGTTAACGGAACGCAGCTCGCTTTTTAACAGGTTCGAGCGCAAATGAGCGCGCGTTGCCACTTCAGAGATTATCCAAAAATTGAGAAGGGCAAGGAAGGAGGCAGTCACAATAATTGGAGCAAATAGATCGCTTAGGGAAAAACCGCAAGCCCGCAGCGCCGTCCACTCATGCGAGGAAGAAAAACGCTTCGCTAAAAGATACGACGAAATTAAACACGAGAGAGGAAGAGCGATTGGAAGAATATAGGGAATCTGATAAGCGACAAAAAGAGCAATAGAGGTCAAAGGGGCGCCAAGTGCTGTAAAATGGGCAATTTCATCCAGGCGCATGGTCAGGAGCAAGGCAACAAAGCCTAACATGCAGGCTGCAGTGACTTTTATGTATTGAATAATAAGGTAGCGCCACAATAATGGAATCATTTTACTATAAAAACTTAATAGTTAACTATGTTAGAATGAATTTGGTAATACTTGCAAGAGAGAAGGGATGGAAAAGTCTTGGTTCATTATTGTTAACAATCTAAAAGAGGGACCATACGGGGTGGCGGATTTAAAAAGGCACCCTGGCGTCAACCCTGATACATTGGCCTGGAAGGAGGGTTTTCCCAACTGGAAACCAATCAGGCGCATTCCGGAACTTCAAATCTTATTTGAGGATGAACGGGAAATTCCAAAACCTCCGGATGAGAATGCAAAACCGGTTGTTGAAGGACTGTCCGATGAAGCGGCTCTTACGATCGGCCAGGATCCCTTTTATAATTTTTTATGGATTCTGGTCCTTATCCTATTAATTTTTTACTTTATTTTTCGTTCGCTTTAATGCCTTGTTTGCAAAAGAAATTGCTTTCTTTCTTAAGTTCAATCACCGAAAAGTCTTTTC
>JAJTHR010000004.1 GCA_021298935.1 Parachlamydia sp.
AAATCATGTTTTTGGTTATCTGAAAACTTCATGCCAAGGATGTTAGCAATATGCTTAGTAAGAGTGAAGAGAAAATAAAGAAAATTATTTATCACCTCGCCTCGTTTGCGTAGCAAATGGGCGAGGTGGTGAATAGTCACATTAATTATTAAGATAAATAATTTTGCCGCTCTGTCATATCTTCATGGGTCCTTTCCCCGTCAGCCAACATGGTAGCCAAATTTAATTTTGAGTGTCCGGAGGTTGAAGCTTCACGATAATAACCTGAATTTCAGGCAGATAAACTCAAAACTCAGGTTAATAAGCGCCCATTGAACCAGGTCTTTTGGGTGTGTCCTGTCCTGTTCTAAGCATGTTAATTTGCTTCACGCATTTTAGGACATTCTTTAAAAGCTGAAGGCCTCATCGTGATTTACAGTATCAGGCCACACAGGGTTTTAACTAGCAAACAATTATATCTGTCATTATATTTTTTTCTTTTTCCATATTAGAGGTCTATAGCATGCGTATTGGAATCCCGAAAGAAATCAAAAATCATGAATACCGCGTGGGGGCAACACCTTCTTTAGTCAAGCAATTATGCATTGAGGATCATGAAGTGTTTGTCCAAACACAAGCAGGGGAAAAAATAGGCTTTAGCGATGAGATGTACAGCACAGCAGGGGCTAAAATTGTACCTTCTGCCAATGAAGTTTATACAGCCGATCTGATTATTAAGGTTAAAGAGCCCCAGGTCAGCGAATTTCCTCTCATCCGAGAAGGACAAATTTTATTTTGCTACTTGCATTTAGCACCAGACCCTGAACAAACAAAGCAGCTCATTGAAAAAAAATGCATTGCTATTGCTTATGAGACGGTTGTCGACGCAGCCGGCAGGCTTCCGCTGCTTGTGCCGATGAGCGAGATTGCCGGACGCATCGCCATTCAGGTGGGCGCTACGAGCCTGCAGTTAAATCATGGGGGAAGGGGCTCTCTTCTCGGAGGAGTGCCCGGGGTGTCTCCTGCGAATGTCATTATTTTAGGGGGAGGGGTCGCTGGAACGGAATCTGCCCGTATGGCGCTTGGGCTTGGTGCTAATGTGACTATTTTAGATAAGGATCTGAGCCGGCTGCGCCATTTAGACGCCCTGTATGGCCCGGCCTTAAAAACGCTTTATTCCACCCCCACCGCTATCGAGGAGGCTGTAATAAAGGCCGATTTGGTTGTCGGCTCAGTTTTGGTTCCCGGAAAAACCGCTCCCCGCCTTGTCACGCGTGAGATGCTGAAAAAAATGGCGCCCGGGACAGTGATCGTGGATATTTCTATTGATCAGGGGGGATGCATCGAAACATCAAGGCCCACCACGCATGATAATCCCACTTATCTTGTTGATGGAGTCGTACATTATTGCGTCACAAATATGCCAGGAGCTTGTGCACGCACGTCGACGCTTGCTTTGACCAATGCCACGGGCGAATACGCTCTCACGATTGCAAATAAAGGATGGAAAAAAGCCCTCATGGAAAATGCAGGATTACGGCAAGGCCTTAATGTCTGTTATGGGCAAGTTACCAATGAATCAGTGGCTCATGATCTCGGTTATGTGTTTGCCTCGCCAGGAATTTTTTTAAATTAATGTATAAAAATTGCGTTGAGTCCATTTGATCAACTATTAACCTGAATTTTGAGTTTATCTGCCTGAAATTCAGGCATCTTGCGGCCATCTGAAAAGAAATTTCATCTTGACAATAGTTAAAACTATTGCCTTCGATGAAATTTTTTCCAGCTATCTCACAATCTACCTAACTTTCAGGCAGAGAAACCCATAACTCAGGTTATTAAATCTTAAATTATTCAGTTTACGATATATTTTAAAATGAACTCTTTATCTTGCCGTTAGCAATCTTGCCTATCATGATTTACGCTAAATAAGCGGAAGAGGACAAGGATTGATTGCCATAAACGGCAAGAAAAAGACGTTTTAGTTTTACTTTTTTAAACTTTCAATGGTTTCTTGCAATTTTTCTAATTCTTCTTTTTTTAAATTAACGTTCTGCACCGCCTGTTCATACCAATAAACGGCCTGAATAATATCTTGAGGGATTCCATCGCCGGTCTCATACATTTTTGCCAATTGTAATTTTGATTTGGCGTGGTTTTTCTCAGCTGCCCTTTTATAGAAATTAAAAGCCATTTCCTTATTTTGCTTGACACCGTCGCCGGAAGCATAGCGGAGCGCCATGGCATGGATGGCAGAGAGGTAGCCCCCTTCTGCAGAACGGAGGCAATATTTAATGCCTTCTTCAACATCTTTTGCAATACCTTCTCCCAACGTCAACATGACTGAATAGTTGTATTGGCCAGTCAAATTACCTGTGTCAGCTACCTTTTTATATAAACTTGCCGCTTCAGTCTTATCTATCTCGGTCCCTTCCCCGTAAAATAGCATAGTGGCCAAATTTAATTTTGAGGCCTGGTGTCCGGCGTCTGCAGCTTCGCGATAATAAGCCACCGATTGAACCAGGTCTCGTGGCGTGCCTTGTCCAAGTCGGAGCATGTGTGCAAGTTTATATTTTGCTTCAGGCATGTTGGGACATTCTTGAAAAAGTCTGAAGGCTTCCTCGTGATTAACTTCTACCCCATCCCCAAGATATAGAAATTGGGCATAATTGAATTTCGCTCTTAAGTGACCTCCATCTGCAGCTTTTTTACAATATTTTGCTGCAAGGGCTTTATCAACCGGACCACCCTCTGTCGAATGCATCATAGTAGCGTAATTAAAACATGCCTGGATGTGATCCTGTTCGGCAGCAATTTTATAAAAATCACGTGCCTTTGTTTTATCTATCTCTACCCCATTTCCAAAACAAAATATACTGCCGAGATTAAAAGCAGAGGGCGCAAAAATGGCTTGATTTCTCAGCGCACGTATGGCGTTTTTTTTATTTTCAGGATCCGGCTGATTTAAGAGATGGTTGGCAACTTGATGCGTTTGCTGATATTTTTCATCAACTGTTTGACGAGGCCGCTTGATGATCCGATGGCATACCTTGCCCGAAGTGTCATTATCCGTTTGAAAGATTGCTTGGCTTGCCACTTCGCTTTCCTGGCCCAACATCGTGTTAAAATTTCTTTTTTTTTCCTTTTTTTCTATTTCATGGAGTGGTGCATTGAAATTTGGCGAGCCTAGTGGTTCCATAATTTTCCTTTAATTTTTTTGAGTATAAAATATTAAAATGCTAATAAATAAAATTTTATTAAATTAATATGTTTTCATTTAATCTATCAGTATTTTTTTGCAAGAAAGAACGTTTTAGTGTTAATTTTTTAAATTTTTAATTGTTTCTTTCAATTGTTCTAATTTTTCTTTGCACGGAGCGCCGTTCTCCAAGGCTTGTTCATACCAATAAACGGCCTGAATAATATCTTGAGGGATTCCATCGCCGGTTTCATACATTTTTGCTAATTGAAATTGTGATTTAGAGTGTTTTTTTCAGCTGCCTTTGAATAGAAATAAAAAGCCAGTTTCTTATATTGCTCCACACCGTCGCCGGAAGCGTAGCGGAGCGCCATGGCGTGCGATGCAGAGGGGTAGCCCGCTTCTGCAGAAAGGATGCAATATTTGATGCCTTCTTCAACATCTTTTGGAATACCATCTCCCATCATTAACATGACGGCATAATTGTATTGGGCACTAGAATTGCCGGTATCGGCAACTTCTTTATATGAACCTATCCGCAAATTAATTTATCCACCCAAATCATAATGATTGATATCTGTAAAAATCCATTCCAGTAAACATCACGTCTTTCCCAACGATTGACCAATCTTCGGTATTTTCTCTGCATCCAAGCAAGCGCTCAACCTGCCATCGGCTTGTTGAAGCTGGAGTCCTTTTCCCAGGGGGTTGTTTTCGGGATTTCCAAGTTCTCTTTGGTATATTTGGCTTTATCCCTTTACTTCTTAAGAAAATGCGTAATGCTTTCGAATCATATCCCTTGTCCGCATGAATTTCTTTTGGACAATGCTTTGGCCTTCCGTACCCATGGTATACTCTAACTCTCTGAAGCAATGGATATACTTGTTCTCGCTCACTTACCGAAGCGGATGTTGTGGTGGCAGACAATGGCATCCCATTTCCATCAACAAGCAAATGATTAGTTACTCCTTTGCCTTTATATCCATAGTCTACACTTTGACCACCAACCTTACCGGGGGGGAAAAGAGCCATCTACAGCCCCCTTTGTCCAGTCTATCATCTTAGCCAATTCTGCCATGCATAATATACCGTTTTTGACTTGCTCCCATACTCCTGCTCTTTCCAAGTGCCCAAGCCATTCATGTGCGGTAGAACGTTTTGCCCATTGTTCTCCATAGGGTACATCGCACCATCTGCACCCAGTAATTTCT
>JAJTHR010000314.1 GCA_021298935.1 Parachlamydia sp.
TATGTTTAAATGATTATTAATAACATTATTAACACAGCTATTCAAACTCATGATGTTCCTGTTACTTACACTCCAAGTGATAGTTTAAAGACATTCTGTACGAAACAATGTCCGGGAGTTAGCATCGAGCAAATGACTGAATGCATTATAAAAGGAGATAAGTTGCTTGCATCGCTGGCAAAGAACCAACCTATTCCTGACAGTTTAAAAACACCTGAATCGGTGGTTAATATCATGTGGGCTCTCACAAAGAAATGCGATGAAGCTGACAAACTTTATATTTCAGGTGCCATGAGGCTTGATACTCATCCTGCTGACCCGGTCGATTTTGAAAAATTTATTAACGAATGCGGGAAAGATGATCATTCAGTCTATTCTCGCATATCGACACACATGAAAGAAAATATTTTACAAGGTGAAAAACAGAGGGGGATAGATTGTCAAGGTCTTCCTGCAGGAAAAAGGACTGTTTTATTTGCCAAACAACCAGACGGGACAATTTATTTGAAAATGGAAGAGCATGGCTGCCCTCCATTTTGGAAAAAAGGGTTTCGTAATTTTAAAAATTTTTCAGAATTTGTGGGTCATTCGACTGACTTTATTATGACACGTTTTGATAAACCTCAAGGAACAGTAGGTTACGCCAAAAGAAAAGAACACGTACCGGAAGAAATTAAAAAAGAATTCAACGATATCATTAATTTATTTTTTCCAAAAAGCAAACAATCTTTTTTTGACAAATTAATGGGAAGAAAGACTACCAATGATGAGCTTCGTACGTTTTATCAAAATGAAGGAGGAAAAAAAGGAATATCTGAGATGTCCAGAATTGTGGAGGCTTTCGCACAAAGCAGCCATATTACTGGGAATGAGGAAATTTCAACTAATACTGATTTGGAATTAATCAATGAAATACAGCTGCGCACAAAAATTTATAATATGAACCGAAAATTACAAAGCCCCCTCTCTAATAAGCCCGATGACTATAAAGGAGACATTAAAGGAAATGAGGTTCCTTTAACGCTTAATTAAGCAGTCTTACCGGTAAACTTAAATCAAGCCTTTCACTAATCAGACTAAGGTTTGAAGATGTGCGAATGAGAAAGTTGACCCGGGATAATAAATAACAATCCATTACCGCATCTTCCCCTTTCTGATAATTATTTTCTTTATAAGAAAAATAATGCACAGGCAAACTATTTTGGGATCGTTCAGCCTCGATAAAGCAAAGGGGTTGATGAAACCGCGATTTGATAAATTGCAAAAATTCCTCTTCATCGGTCGCTACAAATAGCTTTAAGTTTTTTTCCTCATTGACCGAAATCACTTGCCTGATGGCTTGCTCCATTTCATCATATTCCACGCGCCTGGCCTCAGTGTACTTGTCTGTGCCCCGGTAATGAATCCCTATGACAAAAAAATCCTTAAAATGACTTTCTGCAAATTGATCGACCTTCGCCTGCATTTTTACATTCAAACGAATGTACTTATTTATTAATTCAAAGGTGCGTCTAGGGTCCATCTGAAGGGCTGTGTGCCACGCATAAGCAGACAGCTCCCCATCCGTTAGAATAAAGGGAATAAAGTGAGGTGATTTTTGAATGCATAGCGGTTCAAAAAAATAGTCCCACCAATTTCCCCCTGCTTTTGGATCAAAGTATTGCCCGCTATTGAGAATGACCTCTAATCCGTTGTAAGTGCGAGTATTTTGATCGTAGTGATCAAGCACACCGACGATGGAGCAAAACACACTAAAAAGTCCGGGATCATAATGGGGATTTGTGACATACAATTGCAGGGCATCGCTTGCCCTTCCCTGATGTGCTAAAAGTAAAGCGAGGAGAACCAAGAGGCGGTAATAAATTTTCATTCATCTGTCCGATAGGGTAAAAGATCAGGTCGCAGCTCGCGCCAGGTCCATTTTAAGGCATCCACTTGATTTAAATGCCTTAGGTTAAATTCGGCATCCATGTACCCTTTCTTTTCTTGAAGGGCTGCATGAAAATGATAGGCTGCCTCCTTATAGTCATTTTTCATCGCATATAGTATCCCTAAGTTATTATGACAAGCTGGGTGATTCATACAGATGTTCAATTCTTTGTGATAAGCGTTGAAAGCCTCTTCCCATCGCCTGAGCTTTGCAAAACAATTTCCCAAGTAAAAGGAGCTTTCTCTTAAGTTGTCAATGATCGTTAACAGCGCAATAGCGGCCTGCCACTCCTCTTTTTTAAACAATATTTTACCTTTTAGCAAGGTTTTTTGCAGGGGGGAAAGAGTTGATTTTTCAATGACTGCAGCGATATGTTCGACTGAATAGAGTGGCATAATTTTTTTTTCGGCTTCAAGGTGATCTGAGAGGGAATTCGATAAGTTCTTTGAATGCCTTCGATAAAATGTCAGTGCCTCATCGAGATATTTGAATTGATAATGATGGGCCAGACGGAGCATCAAATCGTAGTCTTCTGCATGCAGCAAAGCTTCATTATAGGGGTGGGCAAGCAGGCACTCTCTGCGTGCTAAAATCGTGCTTGGCCCGGGGATAACATTTCTAAAAAATTGATGGGGCAAAAAGTTCTCGGGAGAATAGTCATGGCTTCTCAAAACCCCGCTCTCCTTTCCCTCTTCATCCATCAGACCAAGGGCCGTATAAACGATAGCAATGCCCCTCTCTTGCAAGAGAGTGTCAACTTGCTTGGCAATCCGATGGAGGGCCATTCGATCATCTCCGTCCAAAAGAGCGATCAGGCCTCCCCTAGCCGCTTGAATTCCACGATTGCGCGCCGCTGCCGGTCCGCGGTTGCTCTGGGTAAGAACGGTTATCCGCTCATCTTTTTCGGCATATTGATAGGCAATGCTTAAGGTGGAGTCGGTCGAGCCGTCGTCCACCAGAATGATCTCCAAATCAGAGTAGGATTGATTGATCACGCTTGTCAACGCTTCGCTTAAAAACTTTTCCTGATTGAAGGCAGGGATAACGACGCTTACGAGAGAAAACATGGATTTAACCTGGATTTTGAGTTTATTTGCCTGAAATTCAGGTTAAGAGGGATCCTCTAAGGGACCGGATCATGCCCCCCTGGATTCCAGGGATTACAGCGGCAAATTCTTTTTAGCCCCAGCCAGCTCCCCTTCAAAAAGGAATGCTTGCATAGTGCTTCAGCAGTATATTCGGAACAGGTGGGATAAAAGCGGCAACAAGGACCCAATAAAGGGCTTAGGGTAAGCTGATAGAGACGAATAAAAGCGATAGCAATTTTTTTTAACACAGCTCTCCACAAAAAGACGACTGCAGAGCAGCCGTCTTAAAAACAAAGGAGGAAAATTTTAGGTTGAATGCGCCAAGAAGTCGCAAATCACAGGTAAGCTAATTTCAATCGGCCAAGGCATTTGCTCGGGAATTGGTTTAGCTAAAAGTTGACCGGAAAAATGATCTTTATCGAGAGAAAGATATTCAGGCACAGAGCGATTAGGATTATCCAACGCTTCTATGATGCTCTTCATTTTTCGCGATTTTTCTTTAATGGAAATCACCATGCCTGGCTTCACTTGGAAGGAGCGTCTGTCAACTTTTTTTCCGTCCACAAGGATGTGGCCATGGGAAACCAACTGATGCGCCGCAAAAATAGTGCTTCCAAATTTTAAGCGGTAAACGATATTATCTAAACGGCATTCCAAGAGTTCGGCAAAATGGGTGGCAGTGTTTCCTTCCGTACGTGCTTTTTTATAATAAGCGACCAGTTGTTTTTCGCTGATCATTCCGTAGATCGCTTTAAGCTTTTGCTTCTCTTCCAACTGAAGGCCATAGTCGGATTTTTTTCTTCTGCGAGCCCCATGGACGCCCGGTGGATTGGGCTTATGCAGTAGAGGATTGCGCGACCGCCCAAAAAGATTGACGCCATAGCGTCTGGCAATGCGGTTTTTACTACCTGTGTATCGAGCCATTTGTTCTCCTAACAATTTTGAGTGCGATCGATGAATAAAAGAATCGCAAGTGTGAATTATCTCAGAAGCGAGGTTTTTTTTGCAACAAAATAGAAATTAAAAAAGGCAATTAAACTAATTTTCAATAAGGGCTATAGCCATTTGACGTGGATTAAATTTGATAGCCGTGCGGCTCAAAGCTGAAGAGGCGGGGAAAAAAAGCCAATCGCAGCGGGATAAAAATAAGCAATCCAACAGGGCTTCTTTGCCCTTTTCATAGTTGCTTTGGTAGAGACCATCCTGATAATGAAGGGGCTGGCAATCTCTTGAGCGGGTGAAATTGCAGTGGATGATTAGAGAAGGGTACAACTCTTTTGCCGTTTGAAGGAAATCCTCCTCATCCGTGGCCACAAAAATCTTAGTTTTCTCGATCAGCTTTTCAGGCAGCTGTGCAAGCAGCCAGTTCAGCTCGTTAAAAGTTCTCTGATAGCTGATGATTTTAGCCTCAGTCACCTTGTCGGTGCCTCGATGGTGCACACCAATGACAAAATATTCTTCAAAAAAGGATTTTACAAACGTGTCCACATCCGCTTGAATGCCGGGCATGATTTTGACATATTTTTGAATTAAATGATGCGCATCGCTCCTCTCTAGATTCAGTCCTCTATCAATCAACTGCTGTACTTTTTGGCCATCGATTTCTTCAAAGGGAGCTTCCTGAATGCCTAAAGCAAGCGGCTCAAAATAATAGTTCCACCAATTAGGCCCGTAGTGAGGATCTAAATAAAAGCCGCTATTCAAGTCCACTTTTACCCCTTCATACCCTCCCTCTTCAAATTCTGCCAAGAGACCGAGGACAGAATTAAAAATGGCAAAAAAGCCAGAGTTGACAGGCACTCTCAACACAGCACACGTTTCAGAGCGGCATTGCATAAAGGAAAACAAAGAGAGGAGTAGAATCAAAAATTTCATTTTTACCATGTCAACATTTATCGATTTAGTTAGGAATTTTTAAAGCAATTCCTGGCTTGATCGCATTGGAACTTAAGTGGTTCGCTTGTTTGATTGCCTCGACATCCGTTTTATATTTACGCGAAATTTTCCACAAAGTGTCTCCTTCCTGCACTTTATACACAGTCTCTTGGCAAGCAACTGCTTCACTGGTTTTTTTTTGCGGCAAAGCAGCCTGGACTGCAGGTTTTTTAGCTTCGCTGACCACTACCGGCTGCCTGCCCGGGATAAAACGAGCCAACGTCCCTGGATGGTCCCAATTTTTGGGCATCGATTCCCCTGCAAAATCATAAAGGCGCTGCGCTGCTAATTTCAATACCGCCAAACTTCTTGGGCTGCTCAGCAACTGCCTGGCATACTCATCGCTTTCCTTTGTCCGCTGCTTTAAGAGCGTTAAAATCTGAAGGGCCGCAGTATCATCGACTTTTTTTAAAGCAAAATCAAAATAATTTTCCAACAAGAGAACAACCGCTGTCTCTGATCCATTCTTAATGCATTCCATTAAAAAAGTTCGCCGCCTTGTCTCTGACAGATCGTTGCGCCGCTTTTGCTCAGAGGCGAACTGTTTAAATGGCTCCCATCCTATTTCAAGAATGACTTGCAGCAATCTCTCTTGCTTAATTGGATGATACAAACGCTTGAAAAGAAGCTCTGTCGCCCAAAATTCGGAAGTGAGGTAAAACGTTTCAGCAAGCGACGCATCGATGAGGCCTTCCCCCTTTTGCAGCTTTAGCCTTTTAAAAAGCCCTTCTGGCGTATAGGGATAGCTTTCTGTGCGGGCAAATTGCATAACGCCCCTATACTGCTCATCCTGCATATTGGGATAAATTGTCAATACAGCGGCCTCTTTCTGCTTTGGCGGATGCCAGGCAATCGTCCTTTTTTGGGAGGGTGCCCCGTCTGGCTGAAGAGCCCGTGCCAGATCAAAATCATGGAAAGCAACAAGGAAGGCAAGGGCAAAGTCTCTCTCTGCATATCCATCCTCCACAAGCTGCGTGCGCTCCAGCCTTTCCACCAGTTCCCTAAATCTTAAGGCATGCAATTCTTTAAATATTTCTGAAACGCTGCGGGTATCGACAAGGGCGGGTTTTGACTTGAGGTCAACAGGCTTTAGCTCGCAATAGGGTGTCGGCGGTCTTTCCTTCTTGATCCAATAAACAAGAAATCCTAAAACCGCCATATTGAGAAGGCCACTGACCAGCAGGGCCTGGCTTAAATACTTTGTTTTTTTGGCAGGCAAGTTCATTGAAGTCGTTTTTCCAGTGCATTTAATTGATCGCTTAGAGCATTAGGCAGGTGGGTACCGAAGAGAGAAAAATAGCTTCTGATTTCTTCCACCTCTTGCCTCCACTGCTGCTTGTCAATGGCAAATAATTGTTCCTGGCTTTTGGAATCAAGGAGAAGGCCTTCCAAATCCAGCCCATTGAAGCCTGGCAGGATGCCTATGGCTGTTTTCTCGCTTTGCCCTTCTCCTTCAGTCCGCTCAAAGATCCATTTCAGGATACGGCTATTTTCGCCAAAGCCGGGCCAAAGAAATTCCCCTTCCTTACCCTTCCTAAACCAGTTAACAGCATAGATCTTGGGCAGCTGGAGTTCTGTTTTCTGGAATTGCAGCCAATGTGCGAAATAATCCCCCATATTGTAGCCGCAAAAGGGAAGCATGGCAAAAGGGTCATGCCGCAGCCGTCCTATCTCCCCTTCAGAAGCAGAGGTCGTTTCAGAAGAGATGCAGGCGCCGAGAAAGACCCCATGCGCCCAGTCAAAAGCTTCTAAAACAAGCGGTATCACGGCTGAGCGCCTTCCCCCAAACAAAATGGCGGAAATCGGAACCCCTTCGGGCGACTCCCATAAGGGATCGATGACAGGACATTGAGAAGCTGAAACGGTAAAACGGGAATTGGAATGGGCGGCCTTTTCAGAAGAACTGGGCGACCAGTCATGTCCCAGCCAATTGACTAAATGGGGGGGAGGGTTAATCGTCATTCCTTCCCACCAGACGTCCCCGTCATCGGTCAGGGCGACATTTGTAAACAACGTCCGCTTATGCAATGTCTGCATGGCATGCGGATTAGAATCGAGGGATGTGCCGGTAGCGACGCCAAAAAAACCGGCTTCCGGATTGATGGCATACAGGCGGCCGTCCTCTTTAAATTTCATCCAGGCAATGTCATCACCGACCGTTTCAATTGTCCAGCCCGGCAAAGTGGCCTTCAACATGGCTAAATTGGTTTTTCCACAAGCACTTGGAAAAGCGGCGGCCATGTATTTCTTTTTACCTTGGCGGTTTGTGATGCCTAAAATAAGCATGTGCTCGGCTAGCCACCCCTCATCCCGTCCCATCACAGAGGCAATGCGGAGGGCAAAGCATTTTTTCCCTAGCAAGGCATTTCCCCCATATCCACTTCCAAACGACCATATTTCACGCGTTTCAGGAAAATGGGCAATGATTTTTTCATTATTGCAAGGCCAGGGGGAATCCACTGTTCCGGCTTCCAGTGGCGCTCCAACCGAATGCAGGCAAGGGACAAACGGGCGTGTTTTTAACAATTCCAGCGTGCCAACACCTGCACGGGTCATCAAATGCATATTGCAGACAGCGTAAAGGGAGTCGGTCAGTTGAACGCCTAATTGAGACAAAGGCGAGCCCAAAGGCCCCATGCTGAAAGGGATGACATAAAGGGTCCTTCCTTTCATGCATCCTTTAAACAGCTCTTTAAGCTTTCGCTTCATGCGCTTTGGATCTTCCCAGTTATTCGTCGGGCCAGCCTCCTCGCGCATATTAGAGCAGATAAAGGTGCATTCTTCCACGCGCGCCACATCTTGGGGATCGGAGCGGCATAAAAAACTGAAAGGTCTTTTCTCAGGATTGAGGGGAATAAAAGTTTTTTTTTCGACGAGCTCCTGGCAAAAGATCTTGAATTCATCTTCTGTGCCGGTGCAATAAACGATTTTTTCAGGGGTGCAAAGGGCTGCGACTTCTTTAACCCAGTCCTCTAATTCATTGAATAGCATGTCCCCCTCATTTGCCTGTTAAGTAGCTTTCCTTCTTTTGAACTTGTCTAAATAATCCAAGGCCTTTCCAGTGCCAAGACACACAGCCAGCAAAGGATTGGATGCGACAATGACAGGCAAGCCGGTTTCTTTGATCAGCGCTTTATCCAGTCCTTTAATCAACGCTCCACCACCTGCCATGACCATTCCCCTTTCCACCAGATCGGCCGCCAATTCAGGCGGGCATTTTTCAAGGGTCAACTTCACATTTTCGATGATTTGTTGAATGGGCTCTGCCAGGCATTCGCGGATTTCAACGGAATTGATTCTTTTCGTCACGGGCAGGCCGGCCACCTGGTCGCGCCCCCTCACTTCCATCTCCAGCTCATTCCCTCCCAGGGAATAGGCCGAGCCGATCGTGATCTTAATTTCTTCAGCTGTACGGGGGCCGATCATGAGGTTGTAGGTACGGCGCATATAATTGATAATGCACTCGTCAAACTCATCCCCTGCTACGCGCAGTGAGCGGGATTCAACGATGCCGCCAAGAGAAATGATGGCGATCTCGGTCGTTCCGCCGCCGATATCAATGATCATGCTGGCACAAGCTTCATGCACCGGAAGATCGACGCCAATCGCTGCCGCCATAGGCTCTTCGATTAGAAAAACTTCCTGCGCTCCCGCATGCAATGCGGAGTCTTCTACAGCTCTTTTTTCTACACCAGTGATACCTGAGGGGACCGCAATCAAAATTTTTGGACGGAACAGGCTGCGAGGCGGGGTTACCCGTTTTAATAACGCCTTGATCATCCCTTCGGCAATTTCGAAATCGGCGATCACTCCATCTTTCATCGGGCGGACGGCATGTATTTTGCGGGGTGTTTTACCAAGCATCGCCTTGGCTTTATGGCCGACGGCTAATACTTCATTGGTATAAGAATCGACTGCCACAACGGAGGGTTCGGCCAGGACGATTCCCTTACCTTTGACAAAGACAAGGGTATTGGCCGTTCCCAAGTCAATTCCGATATTATTGGCAAAAACACCGCGAAATTTATTGAGCTGGCCAAAAGCGGTACGATAGAATTGACTGGCCAATTTTTTAAAATTCACAGTATTTTTTTTATTCATCAAGGAGTCCGTTGAGCTGGCGGAAGGGTTTTTAGTGACCGCCAATAATTTACAATTGTAACTGAAATTTGTAAAGACTCTTTATAAGGATGCCTATGTTTGTAGCAGCTCCAATACTTCCTCCCAAGTTAATTTTGCCATCATGTCATCATCAAGACTGACCACTTCCTTGACCAGCCCCTTTTTCCTATTGTGCAGCTCCTGGATTTTTTCCTCGATGGTATTCAATGTAATTAGTTTATAGGAGGAAACGGAATTTTTTTGCCCTAAGCGGTGAACGCGGTCGGTTGCCTGGCTTTCAACGGCTGGGTTCCACCACATGTCATAATGGATGACCGTATCGGCTCCCACAAGGTTAAGCCCCGATCCGCCCGCTTTGAGAGAAACGAGGAAGATTGGAATATTGGGATCTTCATTGAACTTTTTAACAATGCTTAGGCGGTTTTTGCTCGAACCGTCCAGGTACTCAAACGGAATTCCTTGTGACTGCAGGTCTTCGCGCATAATGTTAAGCATACGGGTGTACTGACTGAAAATGACTGTTTTGTGCCCCCCTTCAATCAATGTTTGA
>JAJTHR010000309.1 GCA_021298935.1 Parachlamydia sp.
CATAAAGTTGGCTTGTCAGCGCTTCAGATTTAAAAGATCTTTTCGAAGTTGATATCTTTGAATATCAACAAGGAGAGATCTTTTAAAGATGAAGGTGATCACAAGTCAAATTTATGATTTTAATTTCGGGAAATGGTATGACTAGCATTTAGGACATTCCGATGGTCTTAGATCAAGTACTGACCGAACTTGTTCTAACGGTTATAAATGGCGGCGATGTCCTGGATGACCTGGCTGAGCAACCTGTTTTTTGCCAGTTTTCTTATTTTGTATGGGCACCCGATATGGATCTTGAGATGGTGGTTTTACTTACAAATTCGCTGGAGCCTTAAAAGGCCGCCAAACATTATTTTACGATTTACCAGATGAAATGAGAGGATCATTCTTGCTCCTCGCAAAAAACTATGATGGAAAAGGTTTAAGCGCATTATTGGATTGGCATACTGCGACTATTGCTGAAAATGGGTATGGCGCATTATTTATAGTAGGGGATATAATCGTTTAGCCTTGCACAAAGAGCCAAAAATAGATCGCCCAAGCTTTCTCTTCTGTTTTGCTGGGCGACCAATGGGAGATGGATGAATTTTGGTTAAGAACGCAAATCTGATGAAATGCAATTGCCTGGCTTTCAACCAGGCTGCAAATGTGATGTTTTGTGATGGCGATAAGCATTCGAAAGCATGGTGCTGGTTGAATAGCCTACACTAAAGCCTGTCAGGAAGCTCACATATTCCCAGTCAATGGGCAGTGCACCACATCCGAGCCTAGTAGTAAAAGATCTGAGCGTTTGAACAAATAAAATTGCGAGAGGATTCACATAACCAAAAGCTAAAAGGGCTGCGCCTTTAGCTGACTCTCTTTCGACCGGTAGGGCATTATATACCGTGCTAAGAATAATACCTGCTACAAATCCTGCTTTCCAGGCACTCGCTTGAAGAGATGAAGAATTAGCAATGGTCAAACAAGTATTAATCGCTAGACCCCACCCAGCCACTATACTTAATTCTGAAGGGCTTGCTTGTGTGTTATTCATTTTGTTTCCTTTTTACCAGGCTGCTTTTTCAGTAGGCATCAATCTTTTTGTCATTTCTTCTACAAGCTCCTGAAGTCCTTCTCCATAAGCCGCCGAAATTTTAAAGAGGGTTCCTTGAGGAAGCGGATGGGCATGCAAAAACTCCTCAATGAGAGGGGCCGCTTCTTCGGTATCAATTTTATTGAGTGCCACAATCGTCGGCCTTTCCAATAATTCATGATTGTAAGCCTCAATTTCTGCTCGCAGCACCTCAAAATCCTTAAGAGGGGTACGTCCATCAATCCCGGAAGCATCAAGAATAAAGACAAGCAGTTTTGTTCGTTCGATATGGCGTAAGAATTCTAACCCTAAGCCTTTATTATGGCTGGCCCCTTCAATAATTCCAGGGATGTCTGCAATATAAATTCTTTGGTAATTCGGCAGCTCGATAAAGCCTAGGTTAGGCTGCAGGGTGGTAAAGGGGTAGGCCGCCACTTTGACGCGCAAACCTGCAAGTGTCGAAATGAGTGTAGATTTGCCTGCATTGGGAAAGCCCACGAGTCCGACGTCGGCAATCAGCTTGAGCTCAAGCTCGACATGGCGCGTTTCTCCCTCAGAACCTTCGGTAAAAAAATTGGGTGCCTGATTGGTCGGTGTCTTGAAGCTGTCATTTCCCCGTCCTCCTCGCCCCCCTTTGCACAGGATAAAACGCTCCTTATCATGCACAAAGTCATACAAAATGTCCCCAGTCTCGGCATCCTTTAAAAGGGTGCCGCAAGGGACTTTCATAACCAGGTCTTTGCCGGTTTTTCCTTGACGGCAGTTTCCCCCACCGTCTCCCCCATTTTGGGCCTTGATGGTTTTACGGTGTCGAAACCAGTCCAAAGAAGGAATTTGAGTATCCGCTTCAAAAATAATGGACCCCCCTTTTCCTCCGTTGCCGCCTGAGGGGCCCCCTTTGGGAATATATTTTTCACGTCGCCATGCGACAACGCCGTTTCCACCCTTGCCGGCGGCCAGCTCGATCACTGCTCGATCAATAAACATGCTTAAAATCCATCAAATGAAAAAAAGAAGGGAACAAGGCTAAACAAATTAGCCTTGTTATACTGCGGCGGCATTAAACTTGATTTTCGACTTCGACTGCAACCCACATAAATCGTGGACGCTTCCTTGCAAAATTTCAAGCTAAATACCTTCCGCAGTATAAAAGATATATTATGCGCCGGTTTCTACCGAAATGTAAGTTTTGTTTGTCTTACGAAATGAAACAATTCCATCTGCCAATGCAAACAGCGTGTCGTCCGTTCCACGGCCCACATTTTTAGCAGGATGCCATTTTGTTCCTCGCTGTCTGACGAGAATGCTTCCTGCTCTAACTACTTCGCCGGAGCCTACTTTGATTCCCAAGCGTTTGGAGTGAGAATCGCGTCCATTACGGGTTGACCCCTGACCTTTCTTATGAGCCATGATTTCCTTCCTTTGCTTGCTTTCCTCCCTGGCCTTGGTTTTCACCACCAATAGAAGTAATTTTTACTCGCGTATAGCGTTGACGATGGCCCCACTTGCGGCATTGATTGTGACTAGGCTTATATTTTAAACCGGTCACTTTCTCCCCTTTTACCATCCCAACGACTTCACCTAAGACGAGAAAATTGGGGATCACGGGACTCCCTAATTGTGTGTTCGAGCCGTCAAATGCAAACAAAACTTCACCGAATTCCACCTGAGATCCTGGATCCATATTCAGAAGTTCGACATCAATTACATCTCCCTTTTGAACTCGGTATTGTTTTCCACCTGACTTAATTATGGCGTACATTGCAAACCTCTTCAATAAATAGAACAATAAGAAGCAAATTTTAACCCATTACCACTTTGATATCAATTAGAAAATTCTATTAACCTGAGTTTGGAGTTTATTTACCTGAAAGTTAGCACCCAAGCATGAGAATTTTTAACCTTTTGACTGATCAAAGTAGAATGGCTAAAAATTATTATGCCTTGGTGTTTGAAGATGACGAAGTGGTTAGAAAAATTTCCTCTCGACAAAAACTTGACTGTTGACAAGATGAATTTTTTTCAAATAACCACCAATGCTTAGAGCAAGTAAACTCCCAATTTATATGGGAGGAAAGTGTTGCATCCACGCGTCGGTATTTAATCTGACCAATCAATCCTAACGCTTGATATGCAGTTACTTAAAAGGAGTAAATGTACAGATGACCACAAATTTAGCGGGAACCGACACCCAAAAGCAATATTCGATAATATTTTTTAAATCTGTTTTGGGTGATTACGAAAGTTTACTAACACTGTTGTATTTCCATTTTCTCTGGCAAGAGATAAAAAGAAGGAAAGAACAAAAAGTTCTTCCCCCGAGAGTGGCAAGAACTGGAATCGAACCAGCGACACAAGGATTTTCAGTCTTTCTCTATCGCTTCCCACCAATTCTCTTAATGGCTCTCAATCACCTTAACTTGCCAAGAGTCTACAGGGAAAACTAGATTTTTTCCAGGAAATACTGACAACTGAGATCAATCCATTTCAATGGAGAGACATTATACCATTTCCCAAAAATAAAACCATAAAGTTGACTTGTCAGCGCTTCAGATTTAAAAGATCTTTTCGAAGTTGATATCTTTGAATATCAACAAGGAGAGATCTTTTAAAGATGAAGGTGATCACAAGTCAAATTTA
>JAJTHR010000189.1 GCA_021298935.1 Parachlamydia sp.
GATTCGATAGAATTTAAGATCGTTTGCCGCCTCTCTTCCATCTCTTGCAAATAGGCATAGGCATCCTGAATGGATTTAATTTGCACCTCGTCCATATTCCCGGTCGCCTCTTTGCGGTAGCGGGCAATAAAAGGAAGGGTACTTCCACTATCGAAGAGTTCAATCACTGCCTGTACAGAGCGGGCAGGGAGGGAGAGGTCTTTTGCAATTTGCAGGATAAATTGAGAAATTGACATGAGCTTCCTAAATAATTTTTAGGAAGCATAATAACAGGGACTTCGAATTATTTCACACTCTCTTAATTGACCTGGTAGGTGAGTACGCGCCATTTATTATCCGCCCCTCGTCTCAGGGTTAGCAATTCGCCTGAATTGCGCGCCTTATCAAATGAGGTATTATACTCCACAACCATGTAAGGCCCTTTTGGCAGGCCGGCGGGGTCGAAAGCCGGACGCTGATCTTTTAATGTACGCGAACGGACATTTCCCAAACGCTTTCTTGCCAGATTAAGGGCTGTCACCCATTCTTTTTGTGTGATTGTCCGCTGAAATAGGAGATCTCCCTTCGTCCAGCTGGCCGAATAATCTCCCTTATCCAATTGCTCCACGTACGATTTGGCTGCTTGGGCAGCTTCTATCATCCAGGCAGCCATCTCTTCGGATTGCTGCTTTGACTCAGTTGTTTCTTCGGCATGCTCTTTTGCAGCTTCTTTTATGCCTGAAGGTGAAGAATGAACCGCTTCTGCAAATAGAGAGCCAGAAAATAATAGGGTCCCTGCAAAAAAAGCCATCAACTTGCGATTCATTCTTCCCTCCCTATTATTTATTGCACCAGAGATTCTTTAATTTTTGTTCATATTCCATTTTTACTCTTTGAGCAGCCATTTTTCCTTGCCACCTTTGATGGTTGGTCTCGCATACAATCTTTGCCAATTCATCAATTTTATGGTCATTGTTACGGATGTGTTCTTTCATTTTCTCCTTTAAAACCTCCATCCAGGCCATGTCAGCGAGCTCAAGCATTTTTTTTGCATGGTCATCGCAAGAAGATGATTTTTTGCAGCTGTTATGGTCATCGCAAGAAGATGATTTTTTGCAGCAGCTGCAGTTGCATTTGCATGCATTATTTGTGCAGCATGAATTTGTGCCACAGCTAGATGAACCGCAGCAAGAATTTCCATTTCCTTCTTGCGTGCTGCAAGATGAGTCTTGGCAATTTGACATTTATTTCCCCTTTTTTGGAATTCAATTGAATTCATTTTAGCTTTTATAACATCATTATTTTTTTACTTCAAAAAAGGATTTTATATGGATAAAAAATCAGCCATCATTGTTTGGATCTATGCCCTGATTCTTTTGGCAGGAGGAGCGGCAGGCTTTTTAATTGCCGGGAGTCCCGCCTCCTTGATTGCTTCAGGCACTTTCGCTTTGCTATTTTTTATTATCGGCTATTTTATCCAACAGGGATACCGCTTTGCCGGCTTGGCAGCCGCTCTAGGGGCCTCTTTTCTCCTTTTCTTTTTTGCTTACCGCTTTTACCTCTCGGAATGGAAACCTTTCCCCGGAGGCGCTATGACGGTGTTAACTACTCTTTTTCTTATCTACCTAATTGCAAATAAAGCCCGACTCCAGGGCGTGTGTCATATGATGGGTAGGTGTAATGGTTGTCATACGGCTGAGAATCATAGTAGGGATAGCTATAATAATAGGCAGGATACGAAATAGGATAGCCATAATAAGGGCCGGGAGCCGCACCGGTATAGTAGTAGTTTTTTGTCGTGTATTTTCTCTCTACTCGATCGTAGCCCCGGCCATGGTGGGAATGATGTCCTGCAAAAAGAGCAGTGCCCACCAGGCAGCTTAGCAGGGCGGCACCTGCCATCCATTTTTTTAAATCATACATAAACCTTCCTCCTTTCCTTTTTTTTCTAACGCCTCCAGCCCATTCCATTCGTAATCATACATAAAAAAGGCTGAAAGATTTTTGCGAAGCTTTAGACTTTCCATACAAATACCGGCAAATATAATGGGTTCCATTAGCAAAGGGAGCCAATCGTCATGACTGTAAATGACATCCCGAATTCCAAATAAGGTCCTGAAATAAGAGCTCAATGAATTATGCGGGATGGAATTTTTTTTCCAGCCATAAAGTAGCATGGCAATGCCAAGCTGCCTTGAAATACCCTTCCTTGCATGCACAAGTTCGGGCGTTTGATTGAAGAAGGCCTGGTCGAGGCGATCGCAGGATTGGAATAAATGCACGCCGCTTGTGGCGCGCGGATTGCATTCGAGAGGTAGAATTTTTTTATTTTGTTCAACCAGGTCAAAGGCAATCTGCCCTGTAAATTGGAGCGCCTCGACGAGTTTTTCCACCCAGGCAAGCACCCCTTCGTGCTCAACAGAAGTAAAGACGGCGCACCCTCTCCCTTTAACTGTGTAGCCGACCGGATAGGTCGCATGCGCCAAGACTTTTCCTTGCCTGCATACACTGTAGGTACAAAACATTTCTCCTTGCAGCCATTCCTGAGCAATCCATGGCTGTCCAGGCTCAATGTCAAGATTCAACGGCTCAAATGGATTGAGTTTTTTGATTTGAAGCCCCGCCCTTGAAAAAGCCGCTTTGACCGCATAGCTTTTTTCAGCATCTAATTGCTGACTGTCTTCCAAACAATTAAGCAAAAAGGTTTGAGGCACTTCGAAGCCTAAATGGGACAACTTTTGAATGAACGTCCATTTGTTATGCAGCTCTTCCATCAATCCAAAAGAAGAAGTAAAGACCTCGCAAGTGGATGGAAATAAATGCTGGCTGTAGGCAAGATAAAGAGCCTCTTCATAAATGGGAATGATAAGTTCAATTTTTTCTTTTTGAACAATCCCGATCAAGTCTTGAATAAATGCATCAGCCGCCAGGCGGGGGCTTCTCACAGTATAGCTTTTGCAGACTGCATTTGAAAAATGACAGATCGAGAAGGGCATTGTTTCTGCAACAAAAATAGTATGCCCATTCGCATTCAGTTGGCGCGCCAATTCCAGGGCTGCCGCCGATCGACCCGATGTGATA
Organism: Parachlamydia sp.; assembly: GCA_021298935.1. Taxonomy (GTDB): domain Bacteria; phylum Chlamydiota; class Chlamydiia; order Chlamydiales; family Parachlamydiaceae; genus Protochlamydia. The sequence goes on from JAJTHR010000189.1 coordinate 3,061, forward strand.
AGAATGTTTGCCATCAATGCCTTCCTTTTCCTTTTTAAAACCTCTTTACTCTTTTATGGCAATAAGGATGATGGCCTGTTTTTTGATAGTAACCCTGATGATAGCCTTCTGCCGGAAAAAAAGTGCTGGCAGGCTTCACTTCCGTTACAACATTGTATCCCTTGCCCTTCAACTCTCCTATCAGCTTTTCAGCAATTTTTTTCTGCTCCTCATTCAAGTAAAAAATAGCAGACCGGTACTGTGTTCCAAGGTCGGGGCCTTGGCCATTTGCTTGCGTCGGATCATGGATTTCAAAAAAAACTTTTGCCATTTCTTCAAAAGAAATAAGGGCCGGATCATAAAGCACTTCCAGCGTTTCGGCATGCCCCGTCCTTCCCGAGCACACCTCTTCATAGGTGGGCTCGATTCCCTCCCCACCCGTATACCCGACAGCTGTTGAGATGACCCCGCTTAATTCTTTCATTAAATGCTCGACTCCCCAGAAGCATCCTCCTGCAAATAGCGCTTTCTCATAACCCTCCTTCGTTTTTGCCGGAATAAAGGCGAGGGAAAGAGAATTGACGCAGTGGCGCGTATTTTTGGGTGTGGCTTTTTCCCCTTCAAACACATGCCCTAAGTGGCCTTTGCAGCGGCTACAAAGAATTTCAATGCGTCTCCCATCAGCATCCATGCGCCTTTCCACAGCTCCAGCCAGCTCGTCGTCAAAACTTGGCCAGCCGCAATGAGAGGCAAACTTATCGCTCGATAAATAAAGTGGCGCGTCACACTTTTTGCAAACATACACACCCTGGATCTGCGAGGCATTGAATTCGCCCTTAAAAGGAGGCTCTGTCCCCTTTTTATCAATGATACGCTCTTCTTCGGAAGTGAGATGCCGGTATTTCTTCATAATAACCCCTCTTGCTTCACAGATACTGAATTAAATTATTTTTTACAAAACATTTATTTTTTATTTATAAAACGATCGTAAAATTAAACCAAATTATAATAAGGTTTAAAGTGAACTTAAAAGAAATTGAATTTAATAGTTTAAATCATCATTTAAATCAAATTTCCATACACTTTGAAGATTCGGCAACTACAGTCGAGGTAGAGGCCGAAGAAGCGCCGGCCATCAGCCTTCTTAGAAGCGAAGAAGCAGATACAAATCTTCAAATTCATTGTGACACCGCGATTGCAAGCTATTTAAAAACACTCGAAGAAGGAACAGACTCCATTGACGAAGTGCAAGCCCAAGTTTCCAGTGTGCTGGGCAGGCATGTACGCTATGAAGGACATGCCGTCACACCCATTCATACACACGATTGCAGCTGCTGCCAAGTCCTTCCCTCTTCCCTTGCGGATAAAGTGCAAAAAGTGAATCAGGCTTACCAATCCTTACTCGTTGGAAGAAAAATCACTCCCTCAAAACCCCGTCAAACTCCACAGCCAAAAAAAATCACAGCCACCCCTTTGGCAGCAGTGGGACAATCTCCCCTTATTTCCATTTACAACGCCAACAATACAAAATCATTACCCGGACAATTTGTCACTTCCACGCATCAAAGCAACCCGACTAACGATACGGCTGCTCAAAAAGCCCTCAATGGAGCCAAGGAAGTTCATCAATTTTTTTTGAAAAATTTTGGCCTTAATTCATTTAATGGAAAAGGAAGCGAAATGAAATCGACCGTCCATTATGGCCAAAATTTTGCCAATGCTTTTTGGAATGGCCAACAAATGGTTTATGGAGATGGGGACGGAAAGCACAGTAATTTTACTGAACTCTCGATTGTCGCACATGAATTCGGACATGCTGTGACCGGCAATAAATTACTTTATCAAGGGGAATCAGGGGCTATCAATGAACATTTATCAGATGTGTGGGGAAGCCTGGTCGTTCAGCATAAAAATAAGCAAACGGCTCAAGCAGCCAGCTGGCTGATCGGTGAAGGGGTTTTAAAGGCAGGAAAATACTCCTTTCCTTTGCGCACGATGAAAGCTCCGGGTTTGGCCTACAATCATCCCTATTTAGGAAAAGATCCACAGCGCGCCCATTATTCCGGGCGTTATCTTGGAACTGAAGATAACGGGGGTGTCCATATTAATTCAGGCATTCCCAATAAAGCGTTCTACCTCTTCGCTACCTCGCAAGGCGGTTATGCGTGGGAAAAAGCGGGAAGGCTTTGGTATTTGACACTCAAAACGGAAAATCTTTTGAAGCCCCATTGCACGATGCATGAATTTGCCCATGCAACAATCGTCACTGCCCTTAAGCATTATCCGCTTGATCAAAAAATGCATAAAGATTTGATCAACGCCTGGAAAGCCGTCGGGTTAGCATGAACCTATCTCACTAATGGAATTTGGATGCTTTGCTGCCAATTTTTGTTATAAATGCGGAAAAAATTTGTAGCCATATTGTTTAATATGACAAAAGTTTTTTACACATTTCTAACACAAATTCGCACACAAATCATCCTATTACACTTGTGGGATAGGTTCATAAAAATCATTTAACGCGAAAATTAATTAAGAGATAATACATGCAAATAATAAATAAACTACAAGATAGTTTTTTTAATGAATCAATTTTAGATGTATTAGTTAAAGAGAACTTGAAAGATGAAGAAATTTCTCAAATAGCCAATAAAATTCTTCAAATTTTGCATCCCGTTGAATCAAATCCCAAGCAGTTGAAAGAATTCATTCATTTAGTGAATGAGCCTTATTGCAAATCTTATACAATCCTGGAAAATGCATTGAGCATTGTTTCAAAAAGCCAGCAACTGGAGGCTGTCCATTGCAAAGGTCTTCTTGAAATAATTTTGCCGCGCTTTGATTTTTATCAGCTTTTTGATGAGCTGCATATTCCAATTCTTCATCACCTGGATCCTGCAACACTTCAAGGTTTTGCAAGCGCATCGATGAGCAGTTTATTTCTCTCTAGAGAAACTTTAATTGAAAAAATTAATTTAAAAGAGATAGATCCACCGGCGCTAACTTTTCAAGAAACAATACAATTTTACAAAGGGCAAGAAAAAAAAGCCCTCCTTCTGGATTTGTGACTATTCACCACCTCGCCCCGTTTGCTGCGCAAACGAGGCGAGGTGATAAATGACATATCGTTCGTTAAGTCGCCCTTAAAACCAACCTAGGTGATCCAGCAACTGCTTCTGCCAATGAGTTGATGATGTTCCA
>JAJTHR010000344.1 GCA_021298935.1 Parachlamydia sp.
AAAGTTGACTTGTCAGCGCTTCAGATTTAAAAGATCTTTTCGAAGTTGATATCTTTGAATATCAACAAGGAGAGATCTTTTAAAGATGAAGGTGATCACAAGTCAAATTTATGATTTTAATTTCGGGAAATGGTATAACTCTTTGGTAAAAATTTTCATTGTAAAAAATATGAATTAAAAAAAAAGACTTTTAATATCAATGTTGTTAACTCACCTCTGCCAAAAAGAAACACCCCCTGAGGCACAAATCTTCTACAAGAGTAAATTGATTATAACTGAAACAAATGGTATGAGATTAGTTGCTTCACTTGCTTTTTTTGGCTTTTTTTTCAACTTTAATTGGAAGATCTGTTCATAATAATTTAATTTTTGAAGGGATTTAGAATTAATCCCTTTACCTTGATTTTATTGACTGCTTATTTTATTCTTTTAACCTGAGTTTTGGGTTTCTCTGCCTGAAAGCCCAAGTAGATTGTGAGATAGCTGGAAAAAATTTCATCGAAGGCAATAGTTTTAACTATTGTCAAGATGAAATTTCTTTTCAGATGGCCGCAAGATGCCTGAATTTCAGGCAGAGAAACTCAAAAATCAGGTTTTTAGTCTTCAAGGGGCGATTATGAGCGATAAATATTGCGAATCGAGTTTTCGGACAGTGCGGCGGCCGACACGGCAAATCTTGGTCGGCAAGGTAGGAGTCGGGGGGGGGAATCCCGTCCGCATTCAATCTATGACGACGTCCGATACACGTAATGTGGAGGCAACCATTGAGCAGGCCATGCGCCTTGCCGACTCCGGTTGTGAGATTGTCCGGGTCACGGTCCAAGGGATGAAAGAAGCCGACGCTTGTGAAGGTATTAAATCAGGCCTTTTGCAAAAAGGGTATGACATTCCCTTAGTGGCAGACATTCATTTTTACCCCCCTGCTGCCCTGCGTGTGGTCGATTTTGTCGATAAGGTACGTATCAATCCGGGGAATTTTGTAGACAAACGGGCCACCTTTAAAGAAATTGATTACGATGACAATTCCTATGCCCGGGAGCTTGAGCGAATCGAAGAAAAATTCATTCCGTTAATTGAAAAGTGCAAGCGCCTGAAAAGATCGATGCGCATAGGTACTAATCACGGCTCTCTTTCCGACCGCATCATGAACCGGTATGGCGACACGCCCTTTGGAATGGTGGAATCAGCCCTTGAATTTGCCAGGATTTGCCGTCAAAATGATTACCATGAATTTTGTTTTTCGATGAAATCTTCCAATCCGCAGGTAATGATTCAGGCCTACAGGCTGTTGACACAGGCAATGTATGGTTTAGGATGGGATTATCCCCTCCATTTGGGCGTCACGGAAGCAGGTGACGGGGAAGATGGGCGGGTCAAATCGGCGATGGGTATCGGGTCATTGCTTTTAGATGGAATAGGCGATACCATTCGCGTGTCTCTGACAGAGGATCCGTGGCATGAGATTGATCCTTGCAGACGCTTAGTCAACCTGGCAGAGAATTATATCGGGCAAGGGGTCGCCCCTTTTGAGGAGTCTTTTCGCCAAATTGAAGAGATTACCCGGCGTAAAGTCCACCTCTCTTCAAAAGTGCCTATGCATCGGGATGGAACTGTCTTCGTCAGCCTGCCTACATCTCTTTTGAAAGAGCCTTCCCTTTATCAGGAGCTTGGGTGTGAAGGGAATTTTGGGCAGCCCAAGTTAAAAACAATGACATGCGATTCTATTGTTTTTAGGGATTTTTCTTTAAGCAAGGAAGCGACGCTGCGCCTTCAGGAATTAAAAAATTTAGGCATTGGCATTTTCTCTCAAGGGCAAATTCCCGGCTTCCCTTCCTTTGCTATTCTTAATTTAAAAGAAGCGATGGAGAATAAAAAGTTCGCCTTTCAAACAGCCCGCTTTTCCCTCCATCCTAGTCATTCGCATTCAGGATGAGCCTCAGGAAAATTGGAAACATTTAATTGACTTGGAGCCAAAGTTAATTGTGCTTTCGCCTTTACAAAACCGCGTACATGGCAGCCGGCTTTTCTTTGATTGGCTCCTTAAGCATCTTCCCTTTTGTCCTGTCATTCTCAATTTTCAATATCAGGAAGAAAAAGAAGACCTTACCTTATTGGCAAGCATGGAATGCGGATCGCTTCTATGTGATGGATTGGGAGAGGGAATTTGGCTGGAGGGTCCCTATGAGGTCGGTTATCTCAGGCAATTGAGCTTTTCAATCTTACAGGCGGCCCGCATGCGCATGTCAAAGACCGATTTTATTTCTTGCCCTAGCTGTGGACGCACCTTATTCAATTTGCAGGAAGTAACAAAATCGATTCAAGAAAGAACGTCCCATCTTCCAGGCGTGAAAATCGCCATTATGGGTTGCATTGTCAACGGACCTGGTGAAATGGCAGATGCCGATTTTGGATATGTGGGATCAAAGCCCCATAAAATTGATCTTTATGTGGGGAAAACTTGCGTGCAAAGGGATATTGATTTTGATCAGGCAGTCGACAGGTTGATTGAACTCATCAAGGCTCACGGCCGCTGGGTAGAACCTGAGAAAGCAATAAACTAATGCTTTTCCCTTAAATTCCTACCACTATGACTGCGTGATAGCCCCACGGTTGAACCATCGGAAGTAGACCTATTCAAATGGTCTTTTCTTTTACGTAATGTTCAAAACATAGATATAATTCACATATCATTGTTATACCATTTCCCGAAATTAAAATCATAAATTTGACTTGTGATCACCTTCATCTTTAAAAGATCTCTCCTTGTTGATATTCAAAGATATCAACTTCGAAAAGATCTTTTAAATCTGAAGCGCTGACAAATCAACTTTATG
>JAJTHR010000032.1 GCA_021298935.1 Parachlamydia sp.
CATTTTTTTAATTTTTTTTAGAAAAAAAATTCTACTCAAATTAAACGCTTAAATTAATTAATATTATATAATAATAAATAAAACTTAAGTGTAATTATGAATTTTATTTATAGTTATTTACCTTCATACTCAGCAACCAATGAATATAATCAAAATAAATTTGAACATGATAGTTTAGAGTTAATGAATTTTCCTGAACGTCCTGATGCACAGATAAAAGTATTGAATAATCAAATCCAACGCACAGATGAAAAAAGCCTCCAATGGATAAACGGTTGGAAAAATGGAACAACTTTAGACAAAACAATTGAATACATTAATGGCAATGTCCTCTCCTTTTCAAGAAATCTTTTTCATAAACATATCGCTGATTTAGAAAGTCAAATTAAAGAACCTCAATTATTCAAAAAGAACATTTCCCAACTCAATGAAGATTTGGGCAGGGACATGAAATTGCTTGAGGGTTTAAAAAAAATTGAATTTGTGTATACGCAGCGTTATCAGGGAGATCATGTAGGCTTAAAAGAACTCAATGAAAGTATACAACTGTTAACTAGTCAGATTGATCAGGAATGGCAGCACATCGAGGAGCTCATTAATAAATATAATTCTGCCGTTGACGAGGGTGGGGTTGAATTAACTTTACTGGAAAAAGAAAAATGGAAAGGTGACCTGGCAACGACCAAATCTCCCTCCGAGGATTTGGAAGCCTATTGTTATCATTACAATCGTGAAATAACCCCTAAGGATGCCTCTTTGTGGATAGAAGAAGGAAATAAAACATTAAAGAGCCTCTATTCGGGAAATTCAACGCGCATGAAAGACGACCCTCACGAAGCAAATGAGCAAGCAACATCAATTACCTGGGCACTTATGAATGAAGCCATTAGTAAAGGCGATGGCTACCGTGAAGGATCTTTTGTCATAGACGATCCGCAAGGCCTGCTCTACAATTTTTTACACTCCCATCCAAATAAATATGATCGTCTCTCCTCCCATTTTGCAAAACGCTCTCCAAAAATGCATGAAGGAATTGATATTTTTGATTGTCCTATGCCGGCACAAAAAAGAACCTTGCTTTTCACGCAGGTTGATCAAATGGATGGCTCAAAGGTACTTTTTTTAAAGCCAGAAAACTATAGTGCCGATCATCATAATAAATACGATACCATGATGCATGGTTATGAATTTTTTCTTTCTAAAAAAAATAAGATCTTTTACCCGGGAAGTGACGATTTACCGAGCATGCGAAAAGAAAGAGTGCCGGTGGAAACATCCAAGATTTTTGAAAATATTGTGAGTACTTTAAATCAGTTTGATTTTAAAGAATTAAACAAAGAACTTTTTAATGATCCTATTTTTGAAGGAAATTCATTAGAAAAGGCGAAGCTTTATGGAATAGCCTTTATGAATGCCTATGTACAAGCGGTTGATAAATTAAGTGTTATCCCGGGGGAATTAGACACTGCTCCATTCTTTGAATCAATAAAGGGTTTGAGCGACCTGGATAAACGAACCGGCAGGGAAGCGTTTATTCATAGCGACCGATTTATTTGAAGCTGACTTGGAAGGGTGTAAGTGAAAGGCAGCGTCCTTTTTGGGTCGTCGCTAAAAGATGATAGTCCCTTCCCCATTTTAACCCATTGATGCTTCCATGCGTAAAAGAATACGTTTTATGCTTGAGAGGGCCACTTGAATTTTTCGGCAGAAAAAAAATTGAAATGTCACCCGCTTCAGTCCCAACAGCCCCCAGCGAACCCTCAAAGGCAAAAGATAGAATCTTAGAGTCTTTTGCCAAATTATTTTTATAATCTTCTAAAAATTGATCATCATCCACCTTAGGATGCTCAGTGCTCTTACTGAGAAGTGATTGATCAAAAGCCAGCCCGCTGCTAAGGGTTTCAAGGTTAATTACAGCAGATATTTTTTTGTTAAAGAAGAGTTTTAAAACAATGGGGTAAATCTTGTCATCTTTTTTAATTCCCACTTTGTCATTAGACAATGTGATAGGTTCGAGTAATCCGTCTGTTTTAAGAGAATTGAGCAAATAAGAAAAAGGTTTATTTTCGGATGTAAGTAGGCCCTCCCACAAATTCCTGATGACATGTCTGATTTTCCTATTATAGAACCCTTTATCAGCCTCAGTAGGATTTACATCGTAAGGAAACAGCTCGGTTAAAAGGGATCCACCGTCTTTTGATTGAAAGGATTTACAAAATTTTTCCTGCACGATATTATAAAATTGACTGTTGATGAGCCTGAACTTCTGCACTTCCTTAAATTCTAGTTTTTTTAAAATAAGAGAATAGATTTCATTTGGAAGCGCAGTAAAAAAAACCATGAATCACCTTTAACTAAATCAACTAGTATTGATAAATAAAATTTTACTTAATCGTCGCTTTTAAAACAACATTATACTATTAACTTATATTAAGAAGTATCTTCTCTCTAAATACAGCCTCTTCTCTCGGCGGCACTATTAATTTTTGCCCTTTCTTATAAGCTGCCTTATAGCAATCCCATGTATCATAAGCTCCGTCTCCAATCGCTCTCTTGACTGATTTTGGAACCTTATTCAAAAGCTTAGGACCTACCTCACAGTCTGCTGTTTCTAACTCAGTCACTTCTGCGATAATAATCTCATGGGTTTGAGGGCACATCCCAATATGAAATTTTTTCCATCGTCTTCTTTTTTGTTTGCCATGTTGCCTTATACCATTTCCCGAAATTAAAATCATAAATTTGACTTGTGATCACCTTCATCTTTAAAAGATCTCTCCTTGTTGATATTCAAGGATATCAACTTCGAAAAGATCTTTTAAATCTGAAGCGCTGACAAGTCAACTTGAGGGTTTTATTTTTGGGAAATGGTATTAGCTCTAGCCGCAACAGTTGTAAAATGAGGAATTCTCAATTTTAATCCCATAAAAACAAAAATAGAGGTAACAAAACCAATTAACTGCCGATAAGGAAGAGTATAAACTACCTTTAACAAATTTTAGGATAGGTCGACCAAAGGGAGACTTATCCTACAAGGCCCAAGTCATTTAGCATACGGCATCACTTCGGGAAAACATTCTGCAATTCCCTCTTTCCATGGATAACAGGTGACATGTTCAAATTTTTTTAAAAATCTCTCTTGACTCAAAACAATTGCTTCACAGTCGGGAATATCCCTAGTAATTTTTATGAATGATGCAATGTCTTGTTCAGAAATCATATCGGAGCTTTTAATTTCAATACAAAGCAGCTTTTTGCCTGGTCTTTCCACAACAAGATCTACCTCGATATCTGCCGGTGTCCTGATAAAGGAAAGGCGGTAGTCTGGTTGAAAATAACTTCCTAATCGTATAAATTCCAAAATAATAAAATGCTTAAAAGCCTCTCCATAGGAAAATGTTTTTGGTAAAAGCGGGAGCGAAAGCCTCCTCGAGAGGCTTCTAACAACACCCGGATCAAAAAAATAAAATTTCGGCTTTCCTGCTAAGCGTTTTCTGAAAGAATTTTGAAATGATTCTAAATAGAAACCTATCATTGTATCTTCAAGAATATTAAAATACTCTTTAATTGTCTTATCATCTACTCCAACATCTCGTGCAATATTAGCATAATTAATAATTTTTCCGTTTGATTGAGCGGCAACTTCTAAAAATTTTCGAAAGGGGGGAAGCTTTCGAACAATTTGTTCACTCCATATTTCTTCTTTTAAATAGGTATCACCATAAGCTCTCAAAAAGGCATCTTTTTCTATACTTTCTTCTAAGCTAAAAATTTTAGGCAAAGTTCCCCAGAGAAGGGCTTTTTCCAGTTCAAAATCTTTACCTATTTCAAAACATGAGAGAGAATAAAGGTGGGAGACAAAGGCTCTGCCTGCTAATAAATTTGCTCCTCCATATTTTAACTTCCTAGCGCTTGATCCTGTTAAAATAAATATTTTTTTTGTTTCCTCAATTAAACGATGAACCTCATCCAACAATTTAGAAACTTTTTGTATTTCATCAATAACAACATATTTTATTTTTTCAGGCAGGGCTTTAACAATTGCATAAAGCTCAGAGGGATTTCGAATAAACCTTTCTTCTAGTTCAAGATCTAAAAGATCTAACCATAGGCATTCATTTGGATTAAAACGTTCTTTTAATAAAGTACTTTTCCCCGTCCCCCTTGGACCAAAAAGAAAAAAGCTATGTTTATGTGAAAAATGAATAAGCCTTGGAAACATCATCTACTCCGTTTTTTCATGCAATTTTCGGAATATACTCCATTTTTGTCATAAAAATAAAGATTAAAACGCGAAAATTGGATAACTATTCCGGTTTTTCGTGACATTTTTGGAGTAATAATCAAAAATGTCATGAACTTAATTCGATGGAAGACCATTTTTATTAACATTTATATTGCCTAAGAATGAACTCGATTATTTGTTGGTTTTGTTTTACTGCTCAATATTTTTCCTCCAGAAATCTTGCTTCCTGGGCATAGCCCGAGCCACGAGGTAAAATTGCTTAACCGTTTTCCATTTAGCCTGCTGGTTTATGATGGACAGGGCTTTTGGCTTTGCACTAAACGGCTCTCAAAGGGAACATTTAAATGGTGGCCCACAGATTCTTCTGCTATTGATGCAAGACAACTCCAGACTCTTTTATGGAACGGAAATCCTGAATTAGCCAAATTTTCCGATGATTGGGGAAAAATTTCCGTCTAATAAAATTTTTAGTTTAAATACACTGCTTCTTATTTTTTGAACGCAAGTCGCTAAATGAAAGCACCAAAGCACATTGATTTTACTCCAGAACAGGTGGAAGAGTTGATCGACCGCTTGAATAATACCATTTCCCAAAAATAAAACCATAAAGTTGACTTGTCAGCGCTTCAGATTTAAAAGATCTTTTCGAAGTTGATATCTTTGAATATCAACAAGGAGAGATCTTTTAAAGATGAAGGTGATCACAAGTCAAATTTA
>JAJTHR010000173.1 GCA_021298935.1 Parachlamydia sp.
ATAAAGTTGACTTGTCAGCGCTTCAGATTTAAAAGATCTTTTCGAAGTTGATATCTTTGAATATCAACAAGGAGAGATCTTTTAAAGATGAAGGTGATCACAAGTCAAATTTATGATTTTAATTTCGGGAAATGGTATTAGCTACTCCGTTGAATTTCCGTTAATTTTTCTAGTGCAAAATGGTTTTATAGGGTACGGCACCAACAGTCGGCAAGATGATCATTGACTAAACCTACAGCCTGCATATAAGCATATATGATCGTGGAACCGACAAATGTCATGCCACGTTTCTTCAAATCCTTTGAAAGAGCATCGCTTTCTGGTGTGGTAATAGGAATGTCTTCAAATTTTTGCCAATGGTTGACAATAGGTTTCCCATTGACAAACACCCAAACATAGCGGTCAAAAGAACCAAATTCATTCTGAATTTTTAGGAATACCTGAGCATTTTGACGTGCTGCATAGATTTTCAACCTATTACGGATAATTTTTTCATTTTTAAGCAACTCATCCAACTCTTGATCGCTCATGGAAGCGACTCTAAGAGGATCAAAATGATAAAATGCATGAGCGTATCCTTCACGTCTTTTAAGAATAGTTTCCCAACTTAATCCTGCTTGTGAACCTTCAAGAATGAGCATCTCAAACAAATGCCTATCATCATGGACGGGGATTCCCCATTCATAATCATGATACTTAGCGTAGAACTCTTTTCCTGGTTGCCCTCCAAAACAACGTTTTTTTCCGTCATGGCTGAGTAGCATATCTATTTTCTCCGTTTATTCAGACATTGAAAGAGCTTTGATCCCTGCTATCTTTAGAGCCTTCATGGCCTGACAATAGGGGCCAGGACCATAGCTGATACGGGCAACGCCCAACTCTACCAGCTGTTTTAATGAAGGTGTATCAGGCAATACCATTATGTTGAGAGGTATGTGTAAAAGCTTGCACAATTTTTTAATGTGCTTGATGTTTTTCAAACCAGGGGCAAAAAAACCGTTTGCACCAGCTTCTGCATAGGCAAAAGCACGTTTTAGAGCTTCTTCTAAGAGGTCGTCATTATGGTTAATAGAATCGGACTTAAGAAAAATATCAGTACGAGCATTGATAAAAATGGGGATTGATAAACGTTCTGCCTCATGACGAATTGCTTTGATGCGTGCGCATTGATCTTCAATAGAATAGAGCTCTTTTCCATCAATGACTTGATCCTCAAAGTTTACTCCCACTGCACCAGCTTCAATTACTTTTGTAATCGATTTCTTTACTTCCTCTGGGCTTTGTCCATAACCTCCTTCTAAATCGAACGTCACAGGGAGATCAACTTTGGCAACAATTCGCTTAAGATTTGCAATTGCCAGATCAAATGGCAGCTTTTCACCATCTTCGTAACCATGTGCAGTCGCTACTGACCAGCTTCCTGTAGCAATTACTTTTGCCCCTGTCTCTTGTATAGCCTGTGCACTCCCTCCATCCCAAATATTGAAAAGAATCAAAGGATCTCCTTTGACATGAAGATTTTTTAGTAGATGCGCTCGTTCTATTTGAATTCCCATGTTTATATTCCTAGTCTTTCGTGATTAATTAACCATTTTTTGCGCATTAAGCCCCCACCATAACCACCAAGCTCACCATTCGTATTAATGACACGATGGCATGGAATAATAATTGCAAATTGGTTTGCTCCATTTGCTTGAGCTACAGCACGAAAAGCCGAGGGTTTTCCGATTGCAGAAGCTAGGTCTAAGTAAGAACGTGTTTGACCATAAGGGATTTTTATTAATTCCTCCCATACGTGTCTCTGAAAAGGTGACCCAAGAAAAAAAAGTGGTGTTTTGAATTCCCTTAACTTGCCATTAAAATATTGGGCCAGTTCACTTTCAATCGAGCTAATCGGCTGAGTATGACCGGGAATGATGCTTGCCTTAATTTTTTGTCTAAGGCGCTCAACTTCACGTTCCAGGCCACGACGATCTACAAATTCTAAAAGATAAAGAGCTTGTTCGTCCGCAATTGCGATCATCGGACCCAAGGGGGTATCTAACCACGATGCCTTGAGGATTTTACTATGTCCTAGTTTAGTGGGTGCTGCTCCCATAATTCGGGAAAATGCATCTCTAAAACCGCTACTAGATTCGTATCCAGTTAAAAGCTGTGCATCGATTACAGCTTCACCTGCCCTAATTTGTTTCATAACCAGACCCATACGTCTTGCACGTGCATATTCTACAAAAGTCATTCCAAATCGTTTTTTGAATTGACGACGAGCTGTTGAGGCATCTACAGATAATTCTTGAAAATCTCGATTTTTCCAACGTTTCTCGGGATTTTGTTCAATTGCTTCTACAAGAAGTTGTACAAGTTCAGAAACATGGTTAGGGTGGGAAAGTGGTCTACAACGTTTACAAGGTCTGAATGAGGCTAATAGAGCTTGTTGAGCAGTCTCAAAAAATTCGCAGTTTTCAAATTTTGGCTTTCGAGCTGGACATGTTGGGCGGCAAAATACACCAGTTGTTTTAACTCCAACAAAGAAAATTCCCTCATACTCTGCTTTCTTTTCAATCAAAGCCCTATAATATTCTTTTTTGTTTTCGGTGGTTATCACTCGTTGTTGCCGCATTAGGTTAAGCATCCTATTTTTGTGTAGGTTTGGCTCTATTCTAACAAATAGAAAAAAAGGGATCGCCGAAATTCAGGCATCAATTTTTTCAAATGCCTAGAAAGCTATGCAAACACCTTTATAAATAAGATTCAGCCGAAGAAAATAAATTTACTTTTCAGCTCCCTCTTTAATCTGTTACACCTTTAGGCACTAATTTTTGAAAAGTCTGGGTCAAAAGACTCAGTTCTTTTGTGCTCAGAAGATTGAAAAAATGCGAATCAGCTTTTTCTACTGCTGGCAGAGCTTGGTTTAAGATTTTTGATCCCGCTGGGGTTAAAGAAACGTTTTTCGCCCGACCATCAGAAGATTGGACTCTTTGAATTAACTCTTTTTGTTCAAGTCCCTTTATGATTTGGGAGTTAGTATTGGGGTCTAATCCTGCCATTTTTCCAATTGCCACTTGAGTAACAAGATCTCCATTCTTAGTTAACCAACCTAGAGTTGCAAGTACCACAAATTGGGGATGAGTTAATCCCAAAGATTTAAGTACAGATTCAATGGAGCTACGCCATGAGGTACTGATATGCCATAAAAGAAAGCCAGGGCTTTGTTTGGGACTCTCATGGACACTGATCTTTTCAAAATTAAGCCTTTCAGTCATTTAAAGTACCCCCATTCTTTTTGCGATCAGCTCAAAGTCCTTGTTAGGAATCTCAAAAGAACCCCTTCTAAAAGGAAATCCCCATTTTTTCTTGTCTTTTATGAAACTTAAGTCTTCTAACAAGGGCTCGATAAAGACTTCCTTTGATTTAAAAAAAGTAATATTCCTTCGCCATGGGATAAAATCTTCGCTCATTTCAAAGGTATAGGGGTCTCCGCTATCGATTGTCCCAATTGCAGTAAAGCGGCGACAAGCATCTTTTCCACCAAAGCTGAAAGTAGGAGAATAGTAGATGATCCAGTCTTCTTCAGACATATATTTCAAAGTTCCTATTTTTCCATGACAGACCTGAGCAAAGCCACTTTGAACACCTCTTTGAACATGCTCGTGAGAAGCAACTCCTATCCAATATCTTGTCATCGGTTTTCCTCAAGCAATTTGTAGACTCTGATTCTATGTCCATCTGGATCTAAAACAACAAAGGTGCGCCCAAAATCCATGTCTGTTGGTTTCTGAGCAACAGTTGCGCTCTTTTTGCCCCACTCCTCATACAAAGCATCAACGTCTATAGAGGGAAAACATATTTCTAATGCACCAGATGGCGCTTCTACACGAGGTTCAGCTGTATATTTGGACCAAAGCCCAAGCATCACACCGTTTTTGAGAGCAAACATGACAAATGTAGGCGATTCTTCTATGGGTTATATTCCAAAAAAATCTTGATAAAAGAGGCTGCTTTTCTGTGGATTTGCAACGAAGAGGAGGACAAAGCCAAGGCTGGGTGTAAACATAGATTTTTTCCTGATTGGTTATTCAGGATAGAATATACGTATACGTACTAAATAGATCAATGAAAAAATGTGGAGTTCGGTTAGGAACAGCTGCCTAAGCTTGATCAAACAGATTTAAAGAGATCTCCCAGTGTAACCTCCTGGGAAATTAACTCATCATAATGCTTTGATGGTTTCAATCCAGCGCTCGTAATCATTACAAGAAATATTTGTTTTTTTGTTCTCGTCTGTTGTTGATACACCTCTACCTTTTTTGCAAGTGTTTGTGCATAAACTTTATCGATGGTAAATGGCTGCATTGAATATTTGATTTCGCAAACAGTGATTGCTTGATCTGGCCGATCAAATAACAAATCTATCTGCGCTCCAACCCCCTCCTTTTCACTTTCAGGATTCTTGCGGGGAACATATCTCCATGATCCAGACTCAGATCCTGGATCGATATTTAATGCTTTTTTGATTTGGGCGATATGCTTATACCATTTCCCAAAAATAAAACCATAAAGTTGGCTTGTCAGCGCTTCAGATTTAAAAGATCTTTTCGAAGTTGATATCTTTGAATATCAACAAGGGGAGATCTTTTAAAGATGAGGGTGATCACAAGTCAAATTTATGATTTTAATTTCGGGAAATGGTATTACTACAAACAGCTTCAAATGCATATACCGACCAACCTTTCCAACTAGATGACTGTGATTTTGAAAGCCAATATCCTGGGCTTTGGTCTCGATTGCGTATTGCCGTAATTCGTGGCTCCAGCCAGTGAAGATCCTGAAAGTCGGCTAAAGCGTACACTATTTTCCAGGCAAACCTAAGCGCTCAAGGAACAGACGGTCTCTGGCCACCGATTCGGTTGACCATCGATAGTTGCTCATGGCGGTCTGAA
>JAJTHR010000046.1 GCA_021298935.1 Parachlamydia sp.
GTCAGGATTTAAAACAGGAATTTTCACAAAAAGATAATTCATGATCAACCACATCATCAGACTGAGCTTTTGCCTTTTTTTCTGTTCATATAAAGCTTGTCCCTCAAAAGGGACGGATAGAAGCCCTAAATTAGAGGCCTGAACAAAGAAATCGGTAATGTCTTCGGATGTTAAATGGACGGGAAACTGTGTATTGATTTTATTCAATAGCTCTTCATCCTTCATTCCCGGACGAAAAATTTTTAATACAAGCCCCTCTTTCCAGGTAAATTTATAGTATTGCCCCTTAATTGGGTCATATAAATTGTAAGTGGGGGATCCGTCAGCCTCATGGGGGCCCTTGAAAATTTTTAAATCCTTGCGGAAGGGAGGAAGTATCATAATCCTAAGCGGCTATTCATAAAATAATTTGTATAAAATAGAGCCTTTTTTTATGAAAGCAGGATATACATCAAAAGATTACTATGCCAGATAACAGCGCCTATGAATTCATCTTTAAACAGATGGGTGTCATCAATAAAATTATCGTCAAAGCCCAAAAAGCTGAAAATTTCGAACAATTGTGCTTTATTGTCACAAATGATCTCTATCAATTATTCCCCTATGACCGCGCCGTTTTTTTCATTCTTGAAAATAACAAACCCCACTTAATGAACGTTTCTGGGCAAACGACACTTAAGCTGGAAGGTGAAAAGCTAGCCCAATTGCAAGAAATCGTTTCAACTTTAAAAGAACCCGCAGTTTCAAAGTTTATAGGGGAAGAAGACATGCAGGCTGTCAACGCCTGGGGCGCCTATCAAAAAGAAAATCCGAGTAAAGTCTTCTGGCTGACATTTCCCATAAAAAAAAACACTATCGGTGGTCTTTGGATGGAAAAGTGGGATCTTTCACCCCAAAGTTTGCAGGAAATTCCCTATAGTGAAACCATCGTCAAAGATTTCCTCCTTCCTGGCTTGCAAGCTTCCTTTGAAGACAAATACCGTCCTTTTTCGGGATGGCGTGTTGCTTCTCTATTTAATAAGCATCGCCTTGGCTGGATATTTGCACTCATGACCGCCCTTCTTTTCCTCATCCGCGTTCCTTTGCGTATTGTAGCCCCTTGCGAGGTCGTCCCAATTGAGCCTTATGTCATTTCGGCCCCTTTAGATGGAATTATTGAAAGAGTATTGGTAAAACCCGGAGAAGAGATCAAACAAGGGACCGCCCTTGTACAGTATGATGCCAGAGTGCCTCAACAAGAGTTCAAAGTGGCTGAAAAAGAAAGGGAAATTACGCAATCGGAAATCAATAGTATTTATGCCGAAGGGATGAACGACACCAAGGAAATCTCCCGGCTTGGCCCCCTGAATGCAAAATTGCGCAAGACAGAATTGAATATAGATTATCTGAAACACCAGATATCACTTTTATCGATCAAAGCACCTTTTGCTGGGATCGTTGAAGTATCCTTACCAGACGAATGGCGCGGAAAATCGATCAAAATCGGGGAAAAAATAATGACGCTAAGCAATCCGGAAAAAACGAAGGTAAAAATCTGGATTGCTGAAAGAGATAATGTAGGCTTTTCGAATGGTGAAAACGTATCAATCATTCTCAATACAATGCCGCATCGCACCTACAATGCACACCTTGCCTTTATCGCACCTGTTGTTCGAGTGGAAGAAAACCAGATCCCAAGCTTTATTGCAGAAGCGTATTGGGAAGAGCCTGAGAAGGCTCCCCAACTTGGTTTAAAAGGATCTGCCATTCTGTACGGAGAGACAGTTTCCCTCTTTTACTACTTTTTTAGGAAACCCCTACTCACTCTTAGAAAGTTTGTAGGGATTTGAACAGTTACAGCTTAGCTACCATGACAGTAATATTATCTGTTGAGCCATTCGCATAAGCAGCTTCAACACATGCTTTAGCGATGCCTTCAGGCTCGAGTCCCTGCTTGACTGCCCAGTCTACCGCTGCTCCGACTTCATTAGTGGAACCCTTATCAAATAAACCATCACAGCCGATCACCAAAGAAGAAAAGTCTTCAAAAGGAACACAGCTAATCTTAGGGTGGCAAAGAATCACCGGAAAATCCGTATTACCATCGCAATACTCTAAATCCCCGATTGCACGTGCAGTGCCTATATATTTTCCTTCTATTTTCATATTGCGAGTTGTCACATAAAAATCAGAAGCGGGATTGGGCTTCTCTACAATCCCGCCTAATTTTTCAATTTTAGTTTTATATCTTAATCCTTCCGGGGTGGCATCTTCTGTCAATTGCATAGGAACACCCTCTTTAGTGACTCCAATGACACGCGAATCCCCTACATTGGCCAGCCAAATTTTATTCTCTAAAATTAAAGCAACGGAGGCTGTCGTGCCAGATATTATAGCTGCATCAGCTTCATCTGCTTGCTTTTCCAAATCCATAAAGGTTTTCTTTAAAGCCTTAAAAATACCCTCTTGAGTAAGGGTTTCCGGATTATGCAAAGCAAGCTGCTTCTCAAGACATGCCATGATATGATCTTTGACAAATGTGGCTGTCTCTTTTCCATAGCCGGCTTTTCCATGCCCATCAAATACGCCAAGCAAGGTAAAGGGATAGTTGATTCCTTTGATTGTCAGAACACCCTGTTCTGCGATTTCCTCATCTTCCATCGCTTTTCGTTTCCCTCGAGCGGAAGCAATGCCAATCCCATTCCCCCACACCTCTTTTGTGGTATGGGTAAATTCCTCAACATCCGGCGAAGCATCCAGATTTAATTTAAAGCCTTTATCCGTTTCCACCCTTTGTTGGTCGATGGCAAATTGAAGGTTCTTATCCAACCTGTACTGATAGGTAAATGTTGCATTGTGCTGTTTTAAGGCGTCTTCGACCCATTGCACGGCTTCTGAATCTTTTAATAATAAATCGCGCACCTCGTCCAGATAGCTTCCCAAAAGATTTTTTCCATGGCCATCCGCTCCTGGCCCATAAATAGGACATGTTTTTAATTGCAGCGTTCGTCGTGGATCTTCAGCCATGAGAAGCAGCATGACACACATCAAAGGATTTTGCTTAAATTTGGCAAACAAACCGTCTTTCATGACAGTTGGAGATTTTTTATTCCATGCATCCAAGTCGATTGTTAAATGGTGCAATTTCCCATCCATGTAAAATTGTCTTCCAATTTTATAGGCATCTAAGGTGTTCATATTCTCAGAAAGATGCTGTTTCAAGTCTTCACGAAATTGCGCAATTAATTTATCTTTCATTTCAGGGTGTTGCAAAATATATTCGATTCTCTTACCCGTTTGAAAATAATATTCTAAGCTAGGGAACGTCAATTCGGCTTGTTCCCCTTGGGGGTCTAAATCGTAATAGGGGTCGGGCATCCGCAGCGTCGGTTCTTTAATATGAATACTAGCGTGGACATTTGAAAAAGATAAAACAAAAACAAAAGGGCCCCCTACACTTTCTACCGCTTTTTGAAGTTTATTATCAAAGCCCATGATTTTCGATAATTTTTGCTGACTGTACCAGTCAGCGGGGTATTCTTTGCCATGACATTCAAAAGGTTCAGGCACGAAAACACTGGAGACGTCTTTAGCACTCTTTTGATACCCTTTTAGAAAGGTATGGAAAAGATTCAAATCATGATTGTTTAAAACAAGAGAGGAATTTTTTTTAACTTCCAGCTCATCCATTAAGTAGATTTCAATCGAATCATTGTAACGTTCTTGAAATAATTTATGAATGCTATTAGGGCATTGACGAGCGTCGAAAAAGCAATGAAGGGGGACATCAACCATGCTTAAAAAATCCAGAAATTCCTCCTTAGATTTTTCAAGAAGGATAGCTTTTAAAAGAGCGTGATTGAAAGGGCTGCGCTCATTATTTTCTTTCATCCATTGTGAAGCAATTGCTTCCATGCTCGCTTCTTTTTCAACGAGTTCTAAAGCGCTTAGGCAGGACTGCGCCCAAACTTTACTCTCTGAATCCAATCCCTCTAATTGATTTAATTCATGGTTATTTAAGGGTACCGCTTGCAAAATAGACTGTGAAAAAACGGCAATAATATGATCCTGGAGATCAGGGATTCCCCGTTTTGGCATGTCATTGTCTACTATCATTAAGAAGCGATTTAATACATTATCAACATTCATAACGTCTCCTGTTTTTTTTATTATAAAAACTATATTAACACAACAAAAAAAAGATTAATTAAAAAACCTATTAAGAAATTATAAATAAGCATTTAATACCATTTCCCAAAAATAAAACCATAAAGTTGGCTTGTCAGCGCTTCAGATTTAAAAGATCTTTTCGAAGTTGATATCTTTGAATATCAACAAGGAGAGATCTTTTAAAGATGAAGGTGATCACAAGTCAAATTTA
>JAJTHR010000138.1 GCA_021298935.1 Parachlamydia sp.
ATAACCTAACCTGATGGTTTGTAATATGTGCGCCCGACATTTGCAGTGCTCCTCTTTTATCAAGAAACACTTTGAATGTTGGGCCTTTTTACATGCCATCCTAATTGTCGTTAACCTGCCATCCTAATTGTCGCTGTATAGCCAAAAGTTGTTCTTTGAGCGTTCGAGCCTTTTGCAAATGATTTCTTGGAATTTCCCATTCTTTGTCTAGCGCAGCCAACCAATCTTCAATGCGAGGAAAAGCAAAATCTGTTGGAAGAGGAGCTTTGTGCAATCTTCTTGCAGTGTTGCAAGCTACCTCTATACATTTTTTACTATCTTTGACGTAGTAATTCTTTAAAGGGTTTCCAGATAAAGCTTTCTCTAACAGTATCGCATTCTTATTTCTGTTTAAAACTGATACCCCACCAAATCCTTCAAAGGCGTTCAAAGCTGTGGCTTCTCTTTCTAAGTCGGATGCATTCAAGCTAAGTTTTAAAATAATAGGCAAATCATCCTGGAAACCCGATAATACATAATTGTAGGTAAGGTTATCCAGTGGCTTAAGATGACTTAATCCCCATAAAGATTCTAATTGCTTTACATGTTTTGGTAGCTCATCAAGCCATAATCTTCCTCTTTCGCGATAAATACTTAAGATATTGCTTTCCAATTTTTGCATAGAGTCTTTACCTTGTTCCTTTATAGAACTCAACTATCCATGAGGAGGTTCTAGGCTGGCTAAATCTGGTCCCGTTTTAAAAAATGAAACGTTCTTTGCAACGATAGACTTTGGAGTAATCTGCACCATCATATTCAAAGGATCCACGATGTTGGCTACAAACCATTTGTTCCAATCATCACTGTTTTCTCCCAAATATTTGGATACAAAACGTTTAAGGCGTTCGCAATCTACTTTGCCAATTTGTGCTGTACCGCGGATTCCTACATGTTTAAGAACGCCTTTTTGTAAGTCAAAGTCTACCACGCCAACCGCACACTGAGGTTCTTGTTGAAGCCTTTTAATAAAGCTATCCTCGGTAGTTCCAAAAACCCATAAATAAGATTCTTCCCAAATGAACCAGAGAGGAGAATCCCTTGGTTCACCTTTATCGACCGTTGCTAGATGAGCTATGAGAGGCTTGTTTAACACTGTATCTATTTCAAAATCTTTCTGTACGAACATTTTTAACTCTCTATGCTCATTGCTTCTAAACAATCAACATCAAGGTTGCAAATCAGCTTTAGATTGCGATTAATCTTTTCAATATCCCAGTCCCACCAAGCTATTTTCTGCAGGCGCTCAATGGTTTTATTGTCAAAACGCATTTTCACAACTTTAGCTGGGTTACCGGCTACAATAGAATAAGCCGGTACATCCTTGATGACTACGGCTCGGGCTGCAATGATGGCGCCATTACCTATAGTTACACCGTTTTTAATTAAAGAATCGTATCCAAACCAAACGTCATTGCCAACAACAATATCTCCTTTAACTGGCAAATCATAAACATTAAAGGCGCTTTCCCAGCCATGTCCAAATATGGGAAAAGGGTAGGTACTTATTGCATCAAGCTTATGGTCTCCAGTCATAATAAAACGCGTTTCTGCGGCGATAGCGCAGAATTTTCCAATGATGAGCTTCACTTTTGAAAAGTCATAATTGTACAAGACATTATACTCTTCAAATTTATCAGGACCATATCGGCGATCATCAAAGTACGTGTAATCCCCAACGAAAATATTGCTAGCTTTGACAAAATTTTTCAAAAAAACAAGTTTGTCATAGTCTTTAAGGGGGTATAAGGAATCGGGATTGGGGCCTGTCATTCTATTTTCTCCAACTTATAATTGCTCTCATAACATTTTACCCATGGCAAGGTCGTGAATGCTTGGTGGCTCGCCACTGGGGTCATTGAATGGCATTTCGAGATAGCCATTTTTGCGATAGAATTCTATTGCACTGGGTCTTGCTTCATCATGCAGAGATTTAATACTTTGTGTTTTTAGCCATTGTTCGCACAAGTGTAAAAATTGACTACCCAATCCGTGATTTCTATAAGATTCATCAATGACAATAATTCTCAATGCAGCTCGGTGATTTGGCCAAAGCTGAATGTGAGCATAACCAATCATTGTTTCATCTTGATAAAGGATGAGATGCACATGTTCTTTATGGTTAAATGTCCATGTGTAGGGATCTTGGATTGCTAATGGATCAAAAAAGTATTTGTTTCGTAATTTCTCAGCAAAATCCCATTCGATATCTTGTACGCACTTTACAAGACGAGTTTCATCAACGTTTTTCTTCATGAATATCTTTATCCTTATAGGGCTAATTTCTCATCTGTTTTGAATGCTATGTCTACCACACCATTTGCTTCAAACATGTCCATAAAGTGTTTATACATTTCCAGCCTGTCTTCTCCTCCGCCGGATGTCAAAAGCAACGCTTGGCCGTACTCTGCAATATCCTGTACGATTCGTTCATGTCGGTAATAAGCGAGGAGTACTCTATTAATGTTAGTGTTTCCGTAGCCTTTATAAAAAAATTCTTCTTCTCGCGGATTATTCCAAACATTAGCAACACCTCCGCCAATAAACATGAGGTCGCGCTCTTTGGGAGCCATAATAGGTTCGTCCCAATCCACTATGTAGATAGCGCCACTTTCATCTATCAATACGTTGCCACCATGAATGTCTGAATGGCACAGCACGAATTCGGGCGATTGTTCCTGAATCATTTGGCTGAAAGATTCAGCTCGAATTACCAGACGGTGAATGATCGCCTTATGCTCCTTCATAAACGCCCGTAGCTTCAAAGCCGTTTCATCAACGTCTAGGTCTTTCTCAATATGGGAATAAAGCGATCGAATAGCTTCCCGCCATTGAGGCGAATAGCTTTCTTTCCTAATCCGATCTTTGATTGATGGCGTCAGGTCCAAGTCATGAACTTGTTTTAACGCTTTGCCTAATACAACCCATTGATCATCAGTTAGATGATAGCAAAACCCGTTCTGTCCATTGACAAATGGATACACAGTAAGCGTAAAATCGTTGACGTGCTGAGTCAGCTTGCCATCGCTTGTTTTGATAGGGGGAATAATCTGTTGAATTCCAGATGCCTGCAGCAATCCTAATAGCGTAACGCTGATATCAGAATGATGACCACGTTTTAGCTTTACGAAATAAGACTGCCCGTTACATGCCTCAGCCTTATATACGGATGCATTCATATCTGCACCTAGAGGAAGGAGTATAAGAGTGGTAGCTACGATGCCGTAATTAGTGTTTAAGCAATCAATAAGGAGGATATTGTCAGTTTTTCTCTTCATGAATATCTTCTATCCTTAACTGCATGTTGTACAAGTTTGCGTAGATGCCATTTAACCCGAGCAGCTCCTTATGGGTTCCTTGTTCTTCAATCCCATTGTC
The DNA here is from genome assembly GCA_021298935.1 of Parachlamydia sp. GTDB lineage: Bacteria > Chlamydiota > Chlamydiia > Chlamydiales > Parachlamydiaceae > Protochlamydia. The sequence goes on from JAJTHR010000138.1 coordinate 3,415, forward strand.
GGTTAAAACTAAGATTCTCTTCGCATTTCTTATGGTTGAAAGGCGGTGGGCAATAACGATTGTGGTTCGATTTTTAATGAGCTTCTCTAAAGCATTTTGAACAGCTTTCTCACTCTCATTATCCAATGAGCTAGTGGCTTCATCAAAAATAATAATAGGTGGATTTTTCAAAAATACCCGAGCTATGCTCAAGCGTTGCTTTTGGCCACCAGATAACTTTACACCACGTTGTCCTATGTCAGTTTGATATCCATTAGGCAATGACATGATAAAATCGTGAGCATTGGCTTTTTTGGCAGCCATAATAATCTCATCTTCAGTGGCTTCAAGCTTGCCATAGCGAATATTATCTATAACTGTCCCAGCAAATAAATAAACATCCTGTTGGACAAGACCTATATGCTTCCTTAGAGATCCCAATTTAAGGCTTTTGATGTTTTTGCCATCGATTAATATTTCTCCCGCATTCACTTCATAAAATCGAGGAATTAGAGAGCACAGGGTTGTTTTTCCAGCTCCCGAAGGGCCTACTAAAGCAATATATTCTCCTACTTTTACGTTGAGGGAAACATTTTTTAAGACATGCTCATAGCCTTCTCTATATTTAAAGCTGACATTCCTAAACTCTATGCTTCCTTGAACATCAGTGAGTTCTGTTGCCTCGGCTGTATCCTTAATATCCGGTTCCACCTCCAATACTTCCATAAATCGATTAAAACCAGTGATGCCTTCTTGGTACAACCTAGTGAAGTTACCTAGTCGCTGTATCGGCTCAATCAAAATTACAGTGTAAAGTAAAAATGTAAGCAAATCCGCTAAGTCTAGAGATCCTTTAACGATGCTGATCGCTCCAAAGATCACCACCGCAACGGTCATAAGTTGTGTAAGGGTGATTAAGCCTTCATAGAAATAGGCCTCGTTTTTGTAGCCTTCTTTTCTACTTTCAATAAAGCGGTTGTTTTCATATTGGAATTTTTCTCTCTCAACTGCTTCATTCGTAAAAGATTTTACAACTCTAATCCCTGCCAGGCTATCCTCAACCTGGGCATTAATATCTCCGATTCTATCTCGGCTCTTTCTTAAGGCATGCTGCATTTTTCTACTGAAATAGAACCCGTATAGACCCATGATTGGCAGAAAAAAAAGAGCGATGAGGGCGAGCTTTACATTGATATTCAACAGGATGATAAATGCGCCAATAAAGTTGAGTAAGGAAATAACAATATCTTCAGGTCCATGATGATACAATTCAGCAAGATCAAAAGTATCATTTGAGATACGTGTCATGAGCTGGCCTGTTCGATGGTCGTCATAGAATTTGAAAGAGAGCTTTTGGTAATGTTCAAACAGTTCATTACGCATATCTCTTTCCATCAGAGCACCCATCATGTGACCTTTGTAATCAACAAAAGCATGGCAGATAGCATGGATGGCTACCAAAGCAAGCATCACGCCGCCCACAATATAGATTTGGTTAAGCGCATCAAGCGAGTTAGTTTCTAAACTCTTAGTGATATACCTAATGCATAAGGGGATGGCGAGTACAGTTGCTGATACTACGATTGCGCATGCCATATCTGCATAAAAAAGACCCCTGTAAGGTTTATAGTAAGATAAAAATTTCTTAAATCTTGGATTCACAAATTTGCCTCGAAAAGATTTTCAAGAAATTGACGATTATATTGGTAAATACGGGAATCCCGATTGTCCCAAGTTCTCCGCTTAACTGTAAAACCGATTGTGGCAATTGCTTTATTTAAGCGTAAGAAAGGAGCGAGACGAATATAGTTAGGGACTGGACGGATGCTTGCATATCCAGCTAACAAGAGCTTACTATGAGAATTGTTAGACCACTCTCCATGTTCTAATGCGCATAGATCTTCTTCAGCAAAGCTTGCACGTGCTCCAGCCCAATCAATAATTCCTTTTAACGAACCTTCATGGACAATGATATTACCAGGTCGGAAATCTCGATGTACGACACAAGGGCCATTCAAAGCTGTTAAAAGATTGAGATTTTCTTTATAATAGTCTAAGCATTGCTTAATTAAGCTAATAGGTAAATGAGGTCTACATTCTTCCAAGCCTTCTTCAAACTTCAAAGTAAAATATGAACAAGGATCGGATGTTAAATTATTCTGTATAGGATCTCCGTAGCCTGGTAGGCGGTTAAGATGAATGAGTGCAAGACATCGGCCAATTTCATAAGCAAGAGCCTCAGTAAGCTCCTCTGCTTTAAGAAGGTTACCAGGCAAGTACTCCATCAAAATAGCGCCATGTATATATTCGGTTGGCTCTACAGATTTAATAATTTTTGGGACTGGTAAAATTCCAGCAAAATGCTTCAAGAAATACATTTCTCGCAAGTAATCATTAGGGCGATCACAAATTTTTAAAATAAGCTGCTTTCCATTTGACTGTGTAATCTTATAGACAATTGCAACCATTGCATCTTCGTGATCAATATGTGAAAAAACTGGGTTGTAAAGGTTGAGGTGTTCTTGATACAAAGTGATAAGGTTATCAATGCTGCCTTTCATATAGTCTCCTGAAGCTTTTTCCATTCATCGCGATATAGGCGATAAAGAACATGCTTTCTTAATGGATGACCTTCCTGTAATTTTGGATGATCAAAGTCATCTTTTGGGTCGTGATGCAAGCCAATTTTTTCCATGATACGTCTTGAGCGTATGTTTTGAATAGATGTAAAAGAGACGATTTCATTCAAATTTAGCTTCTCAAATCCATGTCTAAGACATGCAACAGCTCCTTCTGTAGCATATCCACGTCCCCAAAAATCATAAGCTAAACGCCATCCTACTTCAACAGCAGGCGTAGAATGAGCTTTAAAAGATGGTTCAGCTAGACCTATAAAACCAATAAATTCAGCGATATCTGGGACAGATACTGCCCATAATCCCCATCCTTGCTCTTCTAGCTTAGTAGAAATACGTTCGGCGAGATTATCGCTTTCTTCTCTGTTAAGAGTTGATGGAAAGTACTCCATGACACGGGCATCAGAGTTTAATTGAGCAAATAGTTCCAAATCTTCTTGCTGCCAAGGACGTAAAACTAGCCGCTCTGTTTTTATTACAGATTTCATTTGGGTCATAGGTTCTTCCTTAACATGAACATCTTGGAGTCTTTTTCAAAGCCTTCACGGGTGAATTCAATGTTGTAACCAAGTTTTTGGTAAAATGGCAAAGCTTCCCAATCCATAGTATTGACGGTGGCAAAGGTACATCCACATTCCTTACCTATTTTTTCCGCTTCTGCCATTAGCTTGGCTCCCCATCCCTGATGCCGTATTTTTTTATTGATCCAAAGCGCATCCACATAAAGATTCCCATAAAGAACTGCTCCTTTAGCACCACCTAAAATATTTTGAGACTCATTCTTAATGCAAATACCAAAAGTGCTAACGCGATTCATTCCTTTAGCCGCTACAGCTTCATCGTTAAGCCCTGCATAAAGAATTGTTTCAAGATTAGGTGTATCATCACGTTCCAACCGATAAAGTTCTTGCATAAAAATAACCCCTCCTTTCTGAAGTAAAATTGTAGCAGAATTTGAGAGGAAATCACAGGAAAACTTCATGAGCTACGTGTCTGCAAAACATGAAGTCGCCTTTAGTTGAAACTAAGTCAGAAAAAAATAGCAAAAAATTTTTAGAAGTCTCTCTTTAGAACAATTTCCATAAATACGAACAAGTACCGCTTCTATTTAAGGAGCATACCCCCTCTGTTTTTCCAAGGTGCTCGTTCCATCTCCTGGGAGTCCCATCAGCCTTTCAGCTGGGTTCTTGGTCTTGTTTGCAATTGCTTTGACGAGCTCACTTTTCTTGACATAACCATAAAAGCCATCAGGAAAAGAATCAAATGGCAGGAAGGCAAGGTACGCTTCTCTATTACCTCCTGAAGCATAGAAATGCTGGCGAGCCTGTATCTCTAGCATCCTTTGGTGTTGAGCATCTCTTGGCTTACCGATGCCGATCAAGGCCCATAGTCTATCTCCAGATCCCATCTTCTCTAATCTATTTAAGCGTATCTTATGAGAAATAAACACCTCCTATTCTGTAATGGTATCTTCTAGTTTTCTAATTCGTTGCTCAACGTCCCTAAACTCCATAAATTTGAGCGTCATGTTTAGCATATCAATGGCAACTCTGTGTCGGACGGATTCCGATTCTGCATGATCAAGTAAGCCAATCAGTGTGTCACACGCCTTTGAAGCTGTCGCCTTAAGACGATCTACAGCTTGGTTAACGCCCTCGTTCTTTCTATTCTCAAGCTCCTGCCGGAAAATAGGTTGGTGGAGCCAATCAAATATTTGTTTAGCGGAAACACCAGACTGCTTAGCAGCCGATTCAACAGTTGGATTGCTAATCAAGAATGGAAGAACATGAAGCTGCCTTCTGGTTAACGTTTCTTTATCTTTCATGTGATTTCCTTACGTTTTATTACTTAAATTTGCTCATAGCCAACACCAATATTCATGCTATCTCTACTTGGTTTCTTCCCAATTCTTCCCAACCTTTGCCTCTACTAAACCACGGATATAAGGCACTGCATTTGGAAACACATCTAGGAAAGCTTGTTCCATAGCCGTTATTGCCTTAAGAGAAAATTCTTCAATCATATCTTCTCGTACCTCTAAGAGGATTTCATCATGAATGACATTCACAAGACGACAATCCTGACAAAGCATAGGTGATAATCGGATAAGAGCATGCAAGGTAATTTCTGCAGCGGCTCCCTGAATAGGAAGATTTAAAGCTGCAGTGTAACGATAACCTAATCGTTCACGGTTAAAGTCTCTTTCTCTTCCACAAGGTGTTCTTACTTTTTTAGATCGCTCAACGTTTCTTCCCGTATTAATTTGCCATTTGCGTAAGCCTTGATAAACTTGAAAGAGGCCTTCTCGATGCTTTATCGCTTCCTGTTCTGTCATATCAACGCCATATTGTCGTTTTGCATAGATTGCAAGTCCTTTTGCCCCTTGACCATAAAGTAAACCAAAAATGACTGCTTTTGCGAGCTGTCGTTGGTCTTTGCCAACTTGTTCTTTTGGAATTTGCAAAATCGCTGCGGCAGTATTGACATGAACATCACCGCCTTCTTCATATATCCTCAAAAGCTCTTTATCTTGAGTAATGAGTGCGGCAACACGCAATTCTTGCTGACTATAATCAAGCCCAATCAATCGATATCCTTCCCTTGCACAAAAGAGGCTCCGAAATTCATCTCGGGGCATGTTTTGCATGTTGGGACTATAGCTAGCCATGCGCCCGGTAGAAGTAGTTCCCAAAGAGAATGATCCATATAATCGATTGGTAGCGATGTTGATAAATTTATATAAACCTTCCCCAAAGGAACTAATACGTTTGGCTGCGTGCCTATAAGCAATGATTTTTGGGAAGAGTTTGTGCATGTCCTCGTGAAGCTTAAAGGTGGGTGTGCTCGTGCTCAACTGCCCCTTTCCTGTTCTTTCCCAAACTTCCAAATCATGAGACTTCAAAGCTTCATTCAACCACTCTCCGATCTGTTTTGAGCTATTGATATTTAATGATTTACCCATCATTTCAAGGATTGTGGCTTCAAGTGTTTCTTTTTCTTTTTGCCATGAAAGGATGAGCCTTTTGTGTTTAGCAACATCAAATCCGATTCCTGCAAGCTCCATCAGAGCTATTGGATATTGAACATTTCTAAGAAGCCTGTAAGCCCGAACTAAGCCTCTTTCTTCTAACTTGTTCCATTGCAAATGAAATAATTTCACCGGAAGGACAGCGTCTAGCGCCGCATAATGAAGCTGTTGGTCAGAAAGCTTTGCTTGTGCCCAGTCCGATGTTTGTAGCTCTTTAGAGACCTCCAAGCCTAAAAGTTCTTTAGCCAAGTCTTTAAGTCCAGCAGCTTTGGAGAAACCAAACTCCTCCTTAAGTTCTCTGCGGTCTCCATTGAGCACACGATCCGCAAGAAGTGTGCAACCTAACTTTTTTGCAACCACACCTTTATGAAGTAAATGTTTTATCTCAAACATTCCATTGTGAGCGACCATGGGGTGAGTCCATATTTCATCTCCAAGACATTTTAAGCCATCAAGCTTCATGATATCGAATATGAAGACAGCTTCTATTCCATCATAGATTTGCACAGAGCGGATTAGAGATTTCTTTGGATCAAGACCAGCTTGTTTATCTCCTTGGCATTCTGGCAATCCATACGTTTCGATGTCTAGGCCAAATGTTCGGTTTGACGAAAGCAATCTTTTAAGGGCGTGTTCTAATCTTTCTGCTGAGTCCACATACTCAATTTTTATCCCGTTTAGAATATCATTTTTTTCTGGCAATGAGATCGGTACAGGAGAAGGCAAAGCTAATTTTTGTTCAATTTCCGGGAAAGTAAAAGATGGAGCAATCAAATCATACTGCGGTAGGTTTGGTATCTCCTGATATTTGCTGATCCCACTCATAACCCATGTCCGTAGATTTGTCCCAAGCATGAATGCATCTCCAGGGCTTTTTGCATAGGGAGCAGGCCAAGCTCGTAATTTTGAATAGGTAGTACGCCATCGTTGAAAAGCCTTTTTTCCTGCTTCATCAAAATCGAGTGCGAAAAGAATTAAGGGGCTTTTTTTAAGTAAGGCATGCGTTGCAGAATCAGGAAAATTGGCTGAGCCTCCTAAGGCTAAAACGGCGCAAATGTCACTTGCTTCCTGGTAAAGCAACATGCCGTCCAGTTCAGCCTCTACGATAACGACAGGCAAGCTTGGTGAACCAAATAAAGAGGGAATAGATTGGCTTCCAGGAATAACAACATATTTAGGACATCCGTCTCCTTCATACCAGCGATTTCTTCTGACTTTAAGTTTCTTGACAATATCATTTTGAAGATAGGGAATCACCAAACCCTCAGGTAGCCACAGTTTGCGCGGCTTTCCTTCGTCATTCAGTATTGGCGGTAATCCCCAAGATTCTCTCTCTACCCATTCATTTTGGATGGAGTGACCTAAGCGATATTTTAAAATTGTTTCAATCTTTAATCCTCGTGTCTTTATCAGTTCCTCAGCAGAAGAGCTCTGCAAAAGATTATTGTGGCATGCAGCGCTGTAGTTGGACGCACAATTAATCCATAGAGATGAGGGGCCTTGTGAGTTTCCTGGCGCCGCTTTCTGAGATATCGTTATTGATTGAACTGCACAGGTAGCTTCTTTTCTTTTCATATTCAGAAACTTCATACAAAAGCCCAAAGAACTACCGTTAATTCCGCATTGACGACATAGATAGCAACCAATTACACCGTTTTTTGCCTGCCGGTTTGGTTGGATAATAAAGCGATTTTTTCCTCCACATTGAGGACATGACGAGTGATATTCCCCAGATTCTGTGGATGCGACCAATCTAGGTTGTAAGCCGATTTTTTCAGCAAGTTCGATTAGCTTTGGTTTCATATCATTTGAATTCATCATCAGTTAAAACCTTGCTTGCTATTTTGACAGGAGACGAATGAGACAGGTGAGACAATGCTTTTGGCTGCAATCTCAACTGGTTTGACCTTGTCCCACCAAACAACCCCATTTGTGAGACTGGGGAGACAATATTGCATAACCATGCGAATTGTCTCACTAGTCTCACTAAACAAATTTAATAGAGAGACTGGAAAAATCTGTTTTAGGAGTATCTTAAATAGATGTCTCACATGCCTCATCTGTCTCACCTGACTTCAACACTATTTTTCATAAGTAATTGATTACCAAAACACTCATGTTTTTCTTAGGCACTACAATTAAAAAAGAAAAAAAATTATGGTTTGTGGAATTTTGGCTTGGAAGATGCCAGTTTATA
>JAJTHR010000325.1 GCA_021298935.1 Parachlamydia sp.
AAATACATTCCTAATTGCATCTTGTACCTCCCTGACTGTCATCCGGGAAATCGGAAGAGCAAAAATTCTTTTTAAACTTCGGTTCAACTGTTCAAGACTATTTTCAGTAATCATAGGGCCTCCTTTAGGTATTTGCTTAATTTTGATGTATAAATTAAATTTGCCTTTTTACAAAATTTTTTTTATCTTAGGACTTATCTTTTCTCTTAGGACAGTTGAATATGCGCAGCCTTGTTTCTATTTTTTTTATTTTTATTCTTTTTACCCCCCTTTCTGCTGCCTGGCAGTTTCCGCCTGAAGCATTGACAACTTCAGGGGCTGGAGGGTCGTCCGACATAGCCGCCAATACGAGTGGCGAAGCCGTGGCTGTCTGGATAGATAATTTTATTGTGAAGGCGTCTCACTTTACAGACGGACAGTGGGGAGAATTCACAACCATTTCGCAAAATGCAGGCATAAACGGCGTTGTTAGAGTGGCTTATGATGATTCTGATAGAGCCCTAGCGATCTGGGTAACAGTTGGGCCGCCCAATGCTGTTCGTTCATCCTTTTTTAATGGCACCACCTGGTCAGAACCTTTAGTAAGCCCCCTGGACACTTCAAGCGTCACTTCCTTTACAAGCCCGTCAATTGCGATGGATGGAAAAGGAGGAGGATTAGCAGCCTGGATCGAACTCGGCGAGAATGATGTACGCTCCTCCAACTTTAGTTCCTCTCGCTGGAGATTAGCTACAACAATTGGAACAGGGAACGGAACTGTTGATGTCGCCTATAATAGCGATGACACAGGAGTAGCCGTATGGACAAACGGGGGAGTCACCACGGCAAATTATTTTTTCGAGGGGGTATGGCTTACTCCCCAAGTGATTGGGACAGCCGGGGATAAAGATCCTCAAGTGGGCATCGCATCCAATGGGGGCGTTTATGCCATTTGGTTAAATCAACCGACTGGTACAATTTTGACCGCGCAATTTAACGGATTTGAATGGACAACACCTGAAGTTATCTCAACGGGAATAGGCAACTATAATCCACGAATAGCCGTATCACCCGAAGGAGTGGCTGTGGCGCTTTGGATTGATGGAAACCATGTTGTTCAATCCAGTACCTTTAGTGCAGCAGGGTGGAGCGAACCCAAACAAGTTGATTCATCCACTTCAGCGACGGAAGCTGATTTAGCAATTGCGGCTAACGGGAATGCGATGGCTCTTTGGGTGGAAAGCGACAATCAGATTCAAAGTGCGACACAAACTCCAGGGGGAAATTGGGATTCGGTCATTCCTGTGGGAACATTTTCGGCCCCCCCTTTCGAACTTTCAGCTGCCCTTTCATCAGAAGGACCTGCATTTGGCACTTGGACCCATGGCGATGGAGGGGCTGGCCAAAATGCCTATGCTTCTTTTACCCTGGCAACGCTACCTCCAAAGCCCCCTTTTTGCTTTCATGGAAAAGTGAAAGTCAACGCTTCCGCCACCCAATTTGACAGACTCCATGTTTTAGAATTTAATCCCTCAATTGATAAAGGGGTTATTTTTTACCGCTTAAGACGAAACGGCAGTGTACTTGCCGATATCCCTCTTAAAGGCCCATTTGAATATATTGACCATCACCGTTCCAAAAAAAGATGCGACACCTATACGCTTACTTCGGTGAATGCAGGCGATTTGGAAAGCTCACGCTTGAAAGTTAAATTAAAGTAAAAACTCATGCGATCTATTATATTGTTTTTTAGCCTATCTATTTTGCCGCTGTATGGATGGGATTTAGAAGTGCGCAGCGCCGGTTTAAGGTTGCAAAGCGATCATTTTAGAAAAGTCTATAGCAATAAGATAGGGGAGTATCAAATTGAATTTGCATGCCCACTTAAAGCTTTTTTTGAATGCTGTGATTTAGAGGAACTGGAACAATGGGCTGGCTGGGTTAACTTGAGCTCCTTTTCAAAGGAAGGGCATTTTACCTATTTACATGAAAAAACAAAAGTTCGTCATTGGGCCCTTAATTGCGGCGTTAAGCGTTACTTTTGCGGCAATGGATGCATGCACCCTTATGCAGGTTTTGGTATAGGCGCTGTCCATGCGCGCTTTGACGACCACTCCCGTTTTGTCAAACAGGAAATAAAACTATGGGGCTTGGCGTTTTTGGTAAAATATGGAATAGAATTTAATCTGCCCTCCTGTTTCTACCTTGATATCTTTACTGACTATGCCTATAGCTACATGACTAAACCACATGCAAAGCAAGGAACGACCACACGCGGTATACAAACGGGAGGATTTAAATTTGGATTGGGTCTCGGCCGCTCGTTTTAGATAGTAGAGTATCTGGTCGACTTTCCTCTCCCATGCATGGCAAGATTTTTATTATCAACCAGCTGGGCTAATGTTTTTTTAAAGTATTCCGATTGGCTTGGGTTAATTTTTCTAATTCGCTAATTTTTAATGGTCCTTGGCTCTCAATTAATTTAAGTATAGACACGGCCAGTTGACTTAATTCGATAAGAGATCTTTCATTCTTTATTTTTACTTCCAAATGCCTTTTCTGCCTTTGAAGGCTTTCCAAAAAAAATAAAACCCAAGGAGTCCAGGGATCTTCTTCCTTATTCAGCCAACGGATCTGTGTTTTTTGTAAAGCTTTGTAGTAGGCACTCTTATTGCTCTCAATGATGCTTTCAAGGGAGGAGTAAACGGCATAATGGTAGCCTTCTTTAAGCATTAGCAATGTAGTGAGCAGGCGGGATAAGCGTCCGTTACCATCCTGGAAAGGATGGATAGCCAGAAAGACAACCGTAAATAGTGCTATAATCAAAAGAGGGTGCAAATTTTTTCCTATAAAAACATCATTTGTCCACTTAATTAACTCAGTCACCCGTAGGGGAGTTTCCAAAGGGGAGATAGTTTCAAAAATAATCCCGGCACTTTTTCCATACTGGTCAAAGGCTTCTATTCTGATCGGAATTTTTTTATAATTTCCCCGGTGTCTTTGATCTTTTTCGGAGAATTGTAAAAGCCAAACATGCAATTGTTTTATAAAGTTTTCTGTAAGAGGAATTTCACTAAAGTGAGTGAAAACTTTTTCGCAAGCGAATGCATAACCCGCAACTTCTTGTTCGTCGCGCGTGTCAAACGATTTGGTATCGACCTCAGCTAAAAGTAATTCAATTTGTTTGTTGGTGAGTCTGGCCCCCTCAATACGGGTAGAAGATCCGATACTTTCAATCGTAGCCACTTTTTTTAAACTAGAAAGCCTGTCTGGTGAAATGTGACTCCAATAGATCCACGCCCCTTTAAATTCATCTAATTCAGCTATCAATTGAAGTGTTTTCTGGCTAATTACAATGGAGTCACTGTCAATCATTATAAATACCTGTATTTATACCCAAAAATACCCGTAAATAATATTAGGGTCAATCATTCATGCCATTAAAACAAATATCACATCGAAAATGCTCACAATATTTGTAAATGATGAAGTTTTAGAAAATTTATATGGTGTATTGCATGTCAAAATTGATCATAGAGGACTGTATGATTAACAATCATGAAAATTTATCCAATTGACCCACTAGTCGGCTGCACGATAGGTAGTGTAATAATAATTTCCGACCCTCTATCTGGTTCGCTTTTAACTTCTATCGAACCACTATGTTCCTGAATAATCGTATAGGTAATTGTTAAACCAAGACCCGTTCCTGCTCCGATTGGCTTGGTAGTAAAAAAGGGATCAAAAATTTTCTTTTTAATTTCAGGCGACATTCCTTTGCCCGTATCTTTGATTGAAATGGCAATAGTGTTTTCATCCTTTCGAAAAGTTTTAATTGTCACGATTCCATTTTCCTTAATCGACTCGATTGCATTATTAAAAACACTTAGGAACGCCTGGTTGATTTTTCCGGGATAGCAATCTATCTCTGGAATATCTCCAAAATCGGTTTGCAGTTCAACTTTATCTTTAAAGCGATGATCCATTAGGACTAGCATCGCATCCAACCCTTCATGAATATTTACTTTCTTAAGATGGTCCTCGTCTAAGCGGCTAAATACCCTTAGGTCTTTAACGATGGCAGCAGTGCGCTTTGCCCCATCTTTTATCCCGGCAAGCAACTGCGGGATCTCATTTAACGTCGATTCAATATCGAGCTCTTCTCTCACTTCCTCAATCCTAGCTAGTTCCTCCCGGGCGTTGCCTTGTTCTATATGCGAATACTTATCCAAAATAGTCAGGACATCTTCAATATCTTTTTGTAGGGGTTCAATGCTTGAAGAGACAAAATTTATCGGATTATTGATTTCATGAGCAATTCCCGCAGTCAGCATACCAAGCGAAGACATTTTTTCTGATTGAAGAAGTTGCGCTTCTTTGTGTTTTAATTCCTCTAATGCTGAATGCAGATCAGCTGTCCGCTCGATCACCTTTTCTTCCAAAATGTCGTTCGCCTTGTAAAGGCTTTCAATTAATGCCGATAAGGCCAGGTCGAGTGTAAATAAAATGACAAGGAAGCTTTGAAAAAGCAGCATTGATTGGTTGATGTTTTTTCCACCGAAAATATAATCGCCTTTAGAGATAAAATAAGTCGCAATCAGTGAAATGATCAGGCACTGCACCGTGCTCCAATGAGGACCTAAGCGAAAGACAGTCCAAATAATAAAGGGAATAAGCATAAAAGCAAGTTGATTGAATTGAGAAAAGATAAACAAGCTCAAGACGATCACACAGCTAAGCAAAATGACAAGTTCCACAAGCCGTTCCTTGACCAACGTTTGGCGGCGATAGGTAATCCAAACAAGAAGAGTAGATGCAACGCTTACGCAACCTGAAAAATCACCAAGCAGCCAGGTTAGCCAAGTGACCCCATATTGGCTCGCCGGCACTAATCCAAAGAGCCAAAGGCTGCTCGTTCCAATCGAGGCACCGAAAAGGCTGGCGGCCAAAGTGGCAAAAACCATGAAAATGAACACGCTATAGATGCTATTAATGGGATTTAGGGTTCCGGCAAATCTTTTCATAAAATAAGCGCCAATCAAAGCCTCAGCAGTCACTCCTAAAGAAATTAGGAGAACGGCAAATAGAGTAAAGCCTGAAATAACCGGAAAAGAAATGAGAGTTCCTATAAATGCGCTCAGTAATATAGCCGGCCAGATTCGGCTTCCATAAATTAAAGTAAAGGCAAGGGCGATACCAGCGGGGGGCCATAACGGCGTGACATTTCCGGGGGGGATGGACAATAGGTGGCCGATCTCAGCTGCTAATACGTAGCTGATGACAATAAGAAGTAATTCAAAAATGTTAATGGAAGGCCATTTCATATTTAACCTGGATTGTCTATTTGCTTAAAGCTACTTATTGCCTTTGTATCTTTTTTTTAAATTATAATAAATTATTTTAACAGCTAGGCGAAAAAATCGCCTCTTGTGGTATAATTAACTCATAATGCAATGGTTACGAAAAAAATAGAGTGAATTTGTGTTAAACGCTTGCCTTTATTTCACCAATTTTATAATCTATTGGTACTTTACGATTGAACAGTTGTAAATTTAAAAGCAAAAGCCGTTGAGTTTTTGCGCGATGTTTTGACAGTATAAGAAAGACAATGTGCAAGTAAGAAACAATAAAGCTTGTGTGGGACAGATTTAAACCTGTCGCACATATGAAGCGCTACAAGATAGCGCGATTAAAAAA
>JAJTHR010000159.1 GCA_021298935.1 Parachlamydia sp.
AATTTTTGGCGGCGAGATTTTATGGCCCAGTACATTGCGGAGATCGCAGCAAACTTGGATAAGTTTGCAAGATCGAGCAATGAGCTGGGACGTAAAAGATGCCGATGAAAAATTTAAAGACCTATCCGCGCGTGGTATAGTCTGTCTGGTCCTACAGACAGCAGAATGCCTACTTTCCTGGCGATTCAGATTTGCTGGCTCAAGTGATCCGCCAAAATGAGTATACCTTCCAAGAATTGCCACAAATTTACAACTGGCGCATGGCGCAAGGGGAAAACCCCGAGGCAGTCATTGTGCATTGGGTAGCAGACCGCTACAAGCAGCAGATTGCAAAATCTCTAGAAAAAAATGATTTCTAGGATTAACTTAGTTTTTTTTCAAGGTGCAGATGTGCTGAATTATTTAATTGCCCTTTTTTTTATGGTGCTGCCTCTGCAAGCTATTGCTGAAGATGACGCTGTATTTGAACAGGAAAAAGTGGCAACAAGCAAGGAAGATCGCTACGTTCATCTTTTTTTTGATGTCAAATTTAAAAATGATTACATCACTCCTCGTGGTCTTCTCGTCACAGATACGGGCCTTGCCACCCAAGTTCTTTTAAATTTTTCAATCGATCTTTACCGCAATCCAAAATGCTTCATCAATAGCTTTTCTGTTTTTGCTGGCATTTGGAATGACATGTGGAGCGACCAGCATCATCCCACAGCTGGCAATTGGGTAGAATGCGATTGGTTTGCCGGCTTCTTTCTCACTACAAAAAATCATTTTAAATTCAGTGTGCAATACATTGAATTTTTAAGCCCGCCAGGTAATTTTTCACCCGAGCAAAATATTGAATTTCTCTTAGCCTACGACGATACGCACTCAGGATTGCCGATCGTATTGAATCCTTATGTAAAATTGTTTTGGGCAGTTGCAGGAGATTCCACTGTTGTTGTCGGCCAAAGGGGAGGAACCTATGATGTCGAAATAGGGATGGTACCGACCTGGAGTCTGAAAAAACAGGGGATTCCTTTACTATTTTCGATGCCTACTTGGGTGACTGTCGGACCGGCTTCTTTTTGGAATGGAGGAGATTTTGTTTTAAAAAATAGTAATAAAAATGCTGGTGTATTCTCTACAGGGCTTATCGCTCATTTGGATTTAGAATTTATCCCTAAGAAGAGGGGAAACTGGTATTTTGAGGCCGGTTATCAGTATTATTATTTGATTAATGAGAATTTACTTGAGGCGCAAATGTTCACGCTTGGCTTGGAATCAAGAAAAGACGCGCAGCGCAATGTCAATGTCTATTTCCTCGGTTTTGGGTTCCTCTACTAATCTGATTTGAATTTAAATTCAGGCACATTTCGATTGCCTTCGATGAAATTTTTTTCAACTAGATGAATTTTCAGCCTTATACAAGACAAAATGATGTTATAAAATAATTTAAAAGTTTTATGTATATAACAATTAACATATATTAGATTTTTCACATTAAAAATACAGGAGTTATTATGATTAGTTCTAGCTCAAAAGGTGCACCAAACTCATCATTTCAAGAAAATATAAATTTTCAAACTAAAGGAAATGACTATCAATATTCAAGTAAAATATTTGAATTATTTAATTTACATATAGAGTCATCAAAAAAATTCATTGATAGTGTTAATAGTCAAATAGAAAATCTAAATGATAGGATTCAAATTCTAGAAAAAGAAATGGATACTAAAAGAAAAAGGGACAATGAAGGTTTTTTTTCTAATAAACGTTCTAGAAATGATACTAACACATCTCAAGAAAATACAGCCTACCATTTATCCAATTCAATACTCATTGAAAAAGAAGAATTAGAATCAAGTTTGCAACCTGAAAAAGAGATTGTTTCTTCTCATGAAGAAGTTAAAATAGGTTCATTGGATAATTTGAATCCCGTGCAGAGAGAGGGATTTGAAAAATTTGATGATTTTTTTGAGGTTAATTTATTTGCGGAATCTAAAGCTATAGAAAATGATTACTTGAATCTAGAAGAAATGTGTGAATTCAACACATTTGTTTTTTCTTCAGAAAATAATGCTAAACAAGTTGAAATTATTTCAAATGATAAAATTCAATTAGAAAATTCTGCTAAATTGCTGGATGAATATTTCAACTTAAGTAATTTTCGAGGATCTTTAGAACGTTTCGAAAATAATCTACCTATTCATACGATTAAAACGCTTAGTAAATTAAAATTCAATTTTGGAGTTAATGAAAAAGGTTGTGAACTATATAAAATCGATTTGATAAAGTTAAATGATTTAGTAAAGAACAATGTCTTTTTTATAAAAACAAAACTAAATGATGTTAATAAAGAATGTCAGATGTTAAATTCTAACAATTTTATCAGATCAATAAAATCTAAAATTGAAAAAAATAATATTTCCTGTCAAATTGCATTTAAATTCAATAGTGAAATGCTTTCTTCTAAGACTGCAGCGACATACGATTTTTATTTTGGAAACCGTCTAATAAGTGAAGCAAATATTTTTATATCTGAAGATAGTTCAGGTATTAATAAAGTTCATGAGTTAGCAAAGCATGGAAACAAATTATTTATTCATGAATTGATACGAGGACAAAAATGGTTTCAGAAAGATGAAATAAAACCTGTAAAAAAAGTTTTTCAATACGCCATAGGCGACAAAAAGCTTGAACGACTGCGTTGCACAAGTTTAGTGAATACTCTATTACCTATGGATTTGAATCAGTCAAATACAGAAAGTAGAATCACAGCTTTGTCTTCACAGATAACAACAACCCAAACTTCCCAGGCTGGAAACCGGAATCAAAATAACAGGATTCAGCAAAGGAACATCCCCATGCACATCCCTTTACAAACAAATCATCAGACAATAGAAAGTGGAAATGTTCATCATCTTTCTATTTCAGCCAATAATAATACCAAACAACCAACAGCGAATTTTTACAATAGATCTGTTTGGCCTTACCCCACTTTTAATACAACAATGCATTCACAGACAGCCACCAATCAGGAGGGGTTTTATAATGTTCCTTCATTGCAAACCAATGCTCAAGATTATTCATCTTATGAGCTTCTAACTTTCCCAGATACACCTATGACTGATTATTTTAATATAGATACTTCGGAAATTAAACGATAATATAACAAAATTAGGTTTCTTGAATCCATCATTTCCACCAGGATTTGAGGGATATCTTAAATCATTTAAACAGCCTATTGCTCATCTTGGGATAGGGTATAGCCCGGTTGTCCTTCAAAATTGAAGAGAAAAGAGGCCTGTGTGACGATCAATTTTTTATCAGCCAGGCGGTTAAGTAAATGGCTGATGGATTTTTGATCGACGTTTTGTTTTTCAGGCGCTGCAAAGCGGCAGCGCCAGCAATCAACGCAAAAGGTTTCAGGCATACGTTCTGGCCAGACTTTTACACCCCTATTGCTGATCATTTTCAGCGCAAGCAATGGCGATTCAACTTCTTTTAAAACAGCTGCCAGCTCTTCCGCTTTTTTTTCCCAACGAATAAAAATATCAACACCTTTGAGTTCTTGGGAGAAGTCCTGCTCTCGTTGGGAGGGAGCTGGAGGAGTCAATTGCCCTTTGATGGGCTTAGCCAAAGGCAGCACATCGGGCCTTTTCCCAAAATTAGCGATCACAGCATCGGCAAATTCTTTTGTGCCGACTTTCAGCCTACTTGTCTTTTCTTTAAAGATATCATAGGTATGAATGCCCTCTTCCAGGGTCTTTAGCCATGCATTTTCAATGAGGGCCGCGTCCTCATGCAAACTTAAATGACCGAGCATTTGAACAGCTGCCAGTAGGAGGCCGGAAGGATTGGCCAAGTTTTGACCGGCTCTTCGTGGGGCTGAACCATGGATGGCTTCAAACATGGCTCCAGCCATTCCAATGTTGGCGGATCCGGCAAGGCCGACAGAGCCGGCGATTTGGGCTGCGACATCAGATAAAATATCGCCATATAAATTCGGCATGACAATGACATCAAATGCTGTTGGAGTATCAGCCAGCTTGGCAGCTCCAATGTCAACAATCCAATGCTCTTTCTCAAGGCTTGGATAGTCCTGGCCAATCTCTTCGAATATTTTATGGAACAATCCATCAGTCAGTTTTAAAATATTGTCTTTTGTAAAGCAGGTGACTTTTTTCCGTTGATGCAAAAGGGCATATTCAAACGCATAGCGGATAATTTTTTCACATCCCGGACGGGTGATGACTTTCAAGGCATGAAACGTTTCAGGAGTCTGGCGGTATTCAATGCCAGTATAGAGGTCCTCTTCATTTTCACGGATAATGACGACATTCATCCCCGGATGTTTGGTTTCAATAAAAGGGGAGTAGGCAATGCAGGGGCGCACATTGGCATATAAACCGAGTGTCGTCCGGACAGTCACATTCAAGCTTTTAAAGCCACCCCCTTGAGGGGTCGTAATCGGAGCCTTTAAAAAGGCCCTGGAGTGCCTGATTTCCTCCCAAGTCGCTGCGCTAATTCCGGTTGAAAGGCCGCTTAAATAAACTTTTTCACCAATTTCAACTTTTTTAATTTCAAGCGGAGCAGCCGAAGCTTCTAAGATTCGCAAAACAGCGGCCATGATCTCAGGCCCAATTCCATCCCCTTCTGCAACTGTGATTGGTATTTTGCTTTGAGCCATCTTCTTGCACTCCTGTTAAAACTTGAGACTAATCACTCACTTCTTTAAAATCCAACCTAATTTAAACCAATATTTATTATGCTAAATGAAATCCTTGCCAAGCAAAAGCTCCTAACGGGACACTACTTCGATTCCCTAAACCTCGAACAAGCCGATAAACTTATTGACTTGCTGCTGGCTTGCCAGGGAGTTGTTTTTTTTACGGGCGTGGGAAAAAGCGGCTTGATTGCAAAAAAGATTGCCTTTACTCTCGTTTCTACCGGAACACGGGCCCTCTTTTTATCTCCCGTCGATGCCTTGCATGGGGACTTAGGGATGGTGGATGTTAACGATGTGTTTATCATGCTCAGCAAAAGCGGAGAAAGCGACGAACTGATGCAATTGGTGCCGGCCATTAGAAATAAAGGAGCTATTTTAGTAGGCATCGTATGTAATTCACAGTCCAGGTTGGCTGCCGCCTGCCATCATGTCGTGACCCTTCCCTTTCAGTCGGAACTCTGTCCTTTTGATATGGCTCCCACAATGTCAACTGCCTTTCAAATGCTTTTTGGCGATTTGGTGACTGTGGCCCTTATGCGCCGCAAAAATTTCAGTCTTGATCAGTATGCGCTGAATCACCCATCAGGGCGGATAGGGAAACGAATTACCTTGAAAGTCAAAGATTTAATGCTTACAGGTGGTAAAATCCCTATATGCACCCCTGAAGATAAATTGGGTCAGGTACTGGTGGAGCTTTCTAACAAGCGGTGCGGATGTATTTTAGTTATCGACCAGGAAAAAAAATTAAAGGGAATTTTTACGGATGGGGATTTAAGGCGGACGCTGCAGCGTTTTGGCGGTACCGTATTAGATGTCCCTATGGCGGAACTGATGACGCCAAATCCCAAATGCATTCTGCCGGAACTTTTAGGGTGGGATGCGATGAAATTAATGGAGGCTGATTACCAAAAAAGAATTACTGCCTTGCCAGTCATCGATGAACAAGGAGTTGTCCTTGGTTTGCTGCATATGCATGATGTGATTCAAAGCGGATTATAGCCATTGAAATAATTAATAGGGCTATGCTATGGCATTGTTATATATGAACATAGGGATGGTTTGCCATGGTTTGCCCGCTTTGCCCAACTGCTGGATTTTTTGGAGGCGTTTTAGGCGCTTTTATTGGAATACGTCCACCCATTGCATTAAAAGGAAGATGTTTCAGTATTCTCGCAACCGGCGGCTTGGTGGCCTTAACAGTTCTATGTTCAAAAGTTTTTTTCAACTATTCCTTGTGTCAAGGGGCAGATTTCACACTCAAAGTGATCTGCCAGATATTGGCAAAAACACTTATTTTAGGAGTCATCTACTCTATTGGGGTCAATTATTTGATTAGCCGCTATGCTGCAAGTCAACCTACAATTGAACAATGCCCTTGTTGTCAAGAGGGTTGACTGTACGAATGGATAAGTTATACCGCGCGCGGGTAGGTTCTTAAATTTTTGGCGGCGAGATTTTATGTCCCAGTACATTGCGGAGATCGCAGCAAACTTGGATAAGTTTGCAAGATCGAGCAATGAGCTGGGACGCAAAAGATGACGATGAAAAATTTAAAGACCTATCCGCGCGTGGTATAACGTATGTCGATTTCAAAGTGAACACATTGGCCGAAAATAGTATCCAACGTACGCCTATCCAGCAAAATCATACAATTAATAATTAAGTTTTAGTTATTTAAAATAATTATTGAGTAATAAATAATTTTTTTATATAATTAAAATAGAAGGGTCAGCTAATAAGTCCTTCAAAAGTATATAAATTAATTAACTGTGCTCTCTGTCAAAGAAAGCAATTGGAAGATCTTAGAGTTTTTCAAAGCTTTTTCAGTGAAAGATTTCAAAAAAAACAGAAAAAACGAATTTGGTGTTGTAATTAAATACCAAGTTTCGTAGATTATATGTTTTGCGCAACGCCAAACAGCGTAGCAAGAATGAAGCAAAAGCCGTTGAGTTTTTGCGCGATGTTTTGACAGTATAAGAAAGACAATGTGCAAGTAAGAAACAATAAAGCTTGTGTGGGACAGATTTAAACCTGTCGCACATATGAAGCGCTACAAGATAGCGCGATTAAAAAA
>JAJTHR010000281.1 GCA_021298935.1 Parachlamydia sp.
AAAAGATGCCGATGAAAAATTTAAAGACCTATCCGCGCGTGGTATAAAAGCAGCCGTTTTACAAAAGGCTGGTCGCCACATAGAAAAGATCATTAATAGAGCATCGAGCAGGTTCATAGTTTGTCTTTTTTCGTGGTGGAAATTGAACAAAATACTATGAATCTAGCTCTTTTTTTTAAAAGACTTTTTTTGATGATTCGAGAAACCTATAAACTATAGGTGTTATAATTTACTATAACATTTTTTAATAAAAATGAATAAATTATAATCCAAAGGTGTAAAGTAAAGAAATTTTTATTTCGTTAAAATTAGAGGGGTAATTACGTGCATGAATACGGGTCTTATAATCAAGGGTCGCTTCTCCAAAAAAAGGAATATGGTAATGATAACCGATCCCTAAATCAATGGATTGATGCTGAATGGGTCCATAGCTGGTAAAATGAGAAGGATTCAGGTGTTGATGCCCGAGTCCCCACAGGGACTTCATATATAGAGTGATGACATGGGGGCCGCAAAGGCGTTTGTCAGTGTGAAAATCTGCACGTATCCAGGGCGAGCCACGATTGGGTGCACATCCTAATGAAAAGACTCCCCAGAAGCGTTGTACCCAGATTTCTCCCTGGGTTATCTCCTTGCCGGCCGTAACAAAAATTTCTGCTTCGCTATGGCCATGATGAAACGAGCTGGGATCTTTAGAAGCCTTGTCAAAGGTTTGGATAAGTCCACCGCCAAAAGTGACTGTGAAAGGGTCGCCCGCCACATCATCTTCCCAAACATACCGCCCGGTGATCCGCACATGATCAATCCCCCCGCTTTGCAAGCGTGTATTAGCCGCCACAATTTCACCCTCCAAAGAAAAGTCTGGTTTGACTGTGAGGCTAAGGCTGCTATTCAAAAACCGATTGGTTGCGTAGTAGGGGGAAGTGAAATGTTGAAAGGCTAGGCAGTTGCGCCAATGAACTTCGCCATAGGGGCCAATCCAGGGTTCATAGTCTGTCGCCCAACCGCCCAACGGTAATAAGAGGAATACGATGAAGCGGACCACATTCATGTGTCCTTACCAATAGATACAAGCCATTTTTCTGCATCGAGTGCAGCCATGCAGCCACTTCCCGCTGCTGTAATGGCCTGCCGGTATTCAAAGTCCTGTACATCCCCCGCTGCAAAAACACCGGTGACGCTTGTATGGGTTCCTTTAAAAACTTTAATGTAGCCGCTTGAATGCACTTCTAATTGATCTTGCAAAAAGGCAGTATTAGGGGTATGGCCAATCGCAAAGAAGAGTCCAGCTGCCGCATGCTCTGAAATAGCTCCTGTTTTGACATTTTTTATTGTGACTCCTTCGACAATTTGAGAGCCGCTCACTTTAATCACTTCCGAATCCCAAATCATTTCAATTTTTGGGTGATTAAGCGCCCTTTCCTGCATAATTTTTGAGGCACGTAATTGATCTCTACGATGGACGATGTAAACTTTGCTGCCAAATTTAGTTAAAAAAACCGCTTCTTCAACGGCAGAATCTCCGCCGCCTATGACGAAGAGGGGTTTGTTTCTAAAGATGGGAGCGGCTCCGTCGCAAACAGCGCAGGCAGTGACGCCCTTCTGCCAAAATTCCCCTTCTCCCTCGCCTGCCCCAGGTATGTCCAGACGCTTTGCCGTGGCGCCTGTGGCAATAATGATAGCCGTCGCTTCATATTCCGTCTTGCGACTTGCCACGCGGAAAGGAGAGCCCCTCAAATCGACATGCTCCACATCTTCGCTAATCACTTTTGTTCCAAAGCGAATCGCCTGGCTTCTAAATTTATCGACTAATTCCGGACCCGTTACACCTTCTGGAAACCCTGGAAAATTTTCAACTTCAGTTGTTGTCATTAATTGTCCGCCAGCAGGCCCTGAATAAAAGCCTTCATACAATACCGGCTCAAGATTTGCCCGGGCCGCATAAATGGCCGCCGTATATCCCGCCGGTCCCGATCCGATAATAAGTAGTTTGCACTTTTCCTGTTTCTTTTCCATGTGGCCTCACTAATAACATGAATAAACCGTAAGATTAGCTGAAAAGAAACAAAACTTCAAGAAATTATTTAGTTATTTTTTTATTATAACTTTATAAAACACAAATAATTATATTCGATAATATTTATAAATATTAATAAACAAAGAAAATAACATGAATAAATATTATGAATGTAAGGATAGAATAAATACTATTACTGAAGTTTTATCACAAAGTTTACAAGCAAGCCTGAATGAAGCTATAGCCCAAGTGACAAATACAACAAATGACGGTTTTATGTGGGTCAACCACACACTTGATGAAGGAATTCAAAGTGCGCATGAAATCAAGGGTAATATTGCCTATCGAATCACTTGCCTTAAAGAGGGTACGATTTATGCCACCCAAACCACAATAAAAAAAATCGAGAAGTTTTTTATCGATTATTCTTTCGCTATGGCATTGACGGGGGCTTCCCTGATTACTATCTATTGCAGTCCTCAACTCTTTATGACAGGACTTGCGCTATCGGTAATCACTCGTATAGAATTTAAAAATTGGGTCAATGAATACATTAAAGACCATCATAATCCTTATTTTCTTAAATCCGAATTTGGGCCTGACTATTTGAATGCGATTGATGTGACTTTAGCAAGCGTCGTAGCTCTTGATGCCCTGGCGTTAAAAACACTTTTCTTCTCCCCCTATGCGGCCGTAAACTTACTCCCCTTCGTTGGTGGGATGGTTGCAGGAAATTGCCTGGCAAAGATCGGGATGGATTTGGCGGGATAATTTTTTCATTAATCACCGCCACTTCAAAAAGTGACGGTGATACTTCTCTTAAGCCGACTTGCGGCTTTCTAAATAATTGATGACATCTTTGACGGTTTTTAATTTTTCCGCATCATCCTGTGAGATTTCGCAGCTAAATTTTTCTTCAAATGTCATAATTAATTCAGTTAAATCTAAAGAATCTGCATTTAAATCTTCAACAAACGATTTGTCTGCAGTTACATCATCTTTATCAACACCCAACTGTTCTACAACAATATCGATAACTTCTTTTTCAAGCGACATAGACACCTTTTTTTGAATTTTCCAACTATTGTCTTAAATTTGTGAATTTAAATCAATCCACAGTACCATACTATGAAAACTTAGCTACAAAAAGTTTCTCAGACGAGGGGTCTCAAAAAATGTCAGGGTCAAAATTACATGACCATTCCGCCATCCACGCAAAAAACTTGGCCCGTAATGTAATCGGCAAGCGGGCTGGCTAAAAACCAGACCATATTGGCAATGTCGCTAGGCTGGCCCATTTTACCAAGAGGAATTTCCCTTAAAATGCCATCTTTTTGAGCATCTGTCAGCCCCTCTGTCATTTTGGTCGTAATGAAACCGGGGGCCACGCAATTAACGAGGATTCCCCTTGAAGCCACCTCTTTAGCGAGCGCCTTGGTCAGGCCGATCATCCCGGCTTTGGAGGCGGCATAATTGACCTGGCCTGCATTGCCCACGACACCGACGACTGAGCTGATATTGATGATTCGCCCTTTCCTGGCTTTCATCATTCCCCTGACGACCGAGCGGCAGGTATTGTAACACGATTTCAAATTGACGGCCATCACCTTGTCCCAGTCCTCTTCGCTCATTTTCATTAAAAGCTGATCGGCTGTCACTCCGGCATTGTTTACTAAAATATCGACGCGTCCCCGTTTATTATGGATGGTTTGAAGAACCTCATTCACTTTAACAGTATCAGAAACATCCACTTGGTAAAATTCAGCCCCGGATGACCCCTCAAGGGCTGTGATTTCCTTGACTGCCGCCTGGCCCGTTTCCAAATTAGTTCCAAGGATGGCAACTTTAGCTCCCTCAAAAGCAAATTTTAAAGCAATCGCCTTGCCGATTCCTGCATTTCCACCGGTAATGACGGCAACCTGGTCTGCCAAAAGCTTGTTCATACGACCCCCATAAAAAATTGATGCAACTTATCCACATCTTCCACTTTTTCAAGGCTTAAGACAGGCACATTTGTTTCCATTTTTCTCATCATTCCACTTAATGTTTTTCCCGGACCAAATTCAATAAAAAGATCCACTCCGGCATTTAGTAAAGCTTCGATCCCTTGCGCCCACCTGACTGAACGTGTGACCTGGGCAATCAAATTTGAGCGAACTTCCGGGAGGCTGGAGGCAAAATCGCCCGTCACATTCATGACAATTTTTTTCTCCCCTTCAACGAGAGGAACTTGTTGTATATAAGGCGCTAAATTTTTCTCGGCCGATTGCATCAGGCCGCTATGGAAAGCACCTGAAACTTGCAAAGGCAAAGCCCGCTTGGCTCCCCGTTTTTTTGCCTCTTCGATTCCTCTCTCGATGCCTTGAATACTACCCGAGAGGACCACTTGGCCGGGGCAATTATAGTTAGCCACGAAGAGATCTTCGGGCATGTTGATTTCGTTAACCAGCGCCTCAACAGCTTCATTGCTTAATCCCAATAAAGCGGCCATCCTCCCTTCAGTTTTTTCGCTCGCTTCCTGCATCAATTGCGCGCGGCGCTGCACAAGCGGCAAAGCATCCATAAAGCTTAAAGTTTCGCCGGCTGTCAATGCAGTGTATTCACCGAGACTAAGACCGGCACAGGCAAAAACCGGCTCTTCAAACAGTTCTTTAAAAACACGAAAAATGGCCATGCTGGCTGTATAAATAGCAGGCTGGCTATTGACAGTCTGCGTCAGCTCCTCCTCACTGCCCTTTAAAATGAGCTTGGATAAAGGACGGCTTAATAGTGAGTCCGCTTCTTCAAATGTCAAACGGGCAGCTGAAAATGTTTCGACAAAATCTTTTGCCATGCCTGGATACTGGGCACCTTGGCCCGGAAAAAGCAAAGCAATACGTTGATAGTGTTTTTTTTCCATATCCTAAAATTTTTTTTGGATTAAAGGACCTTTGTAAGAGTAGAGGCTCCCCATGTTAAGCCTCCGCCAAAAGCGGTAAGAAGCAGGTGCTCCCCTTCTATAAACGCCTCATGCTGCATCAATTCATCGAGTGCAATAGCAATGCTGGAGGCCGATGTATTCCCGTATTTATGGACGGTTTGGTAAACTTTTTCGAGAGAAAAATTGAAATTTTTGGCAATGGCATCAATGATGCGCTTATTTGCCTGATGCGGGACCAGCCAGTTTAAATCCTTTTCATCCAGGCCTGCCTGGGCGAGGCATTCCCTGGCTGCGGCGCTCATGCGCCTCACCGCGTGCTTAAAGACTTCATTCCCTGTCATTTTGAAATAATGGAGGCTTTGACCG
>JAJTHR010000118.1 GCA_021298935.1 Parachlamydia sp.
CATAAATTTGACTTGTGATCACCTTCATCTTTAAAGGATCTCTCCTTGTTGATATTCAAAGATATCAACTTCGAAAAGATCTTTTAAATCTGAAGCGCTGACAAGTCAACTTTATGGTTTTATTTTTGGGAAATGGTATTATGCATACAAATTTTTATATTACAAAAAACAACAACCAAATAATAAATGAATATCCAACACATAATATCATTTATCAAGGCCGAAAATTTGTATTAAAAAATAATTTTATTTGCAATTCTTTGACAGCCTTTTTTTTTTAAAAGACTTTGCATCTTAGAAGAAACAAATTCTAATGAAGCACAGCTTTTGTTCCCATTTTATGCCAAGGCGATGTGTTATTTTAAATCTATTTCACAAAAACAGCAATTTGAGGAAAAAGACTTAGAAAAGCAGGAACAGTTTATCTTGGCTGGCGTAAATTCAACTAAAGAGCTTCTTGAAAAAGAAAAAGTGATTCAGTTATTCAAAACAGAGGCTGAAAGCCGGTATTTGCAAAATGTTGATAATAGAAATAGACGCATTCAAATTGATATTGCCACTCAAATCGCCTGCAAGGGGACTATTTCAGAAGAGGAGATGAATGCGATCAAGGCTTACTGGAATTTGACAGCTATCCCGCAAGGCAGAGATAGAATTAAATGCTTTAAAACCCATTATTATCATTTGACGTTTATAGACCTTCTGCATCAAATGGAACAACTTTTCAATGCTGAAGGAGCGAACTGGCAGGAAGAAAATGCGCAACAAGCGATTGAAAATGATGTGATTATCGAACCTCAAAGGATGATTGCCACTTATTTTTTGCTCATAGAGGCGTTTAAAATCAACCCGTTATATAAGCAGATGAAAAGCGATGTCACCAATGAAAAATTAAATGCTTTTGACAAACTGATATTAAAATTTCATGAAATCGAAGATGAGGAATTCATTGAACCCTCCATTCCGACACCCTTTCAAAACATTTCAAACGATGTTTTCTTTTTTGATCACTTGCCCAACCCTGTCAACTTTTATATGAATAAAATTTTGGAAAAAGATTTTAAGAAATTAGAGCTATTGGAGAATCTTGACAAAGATAAATAAATTCGATTAAATCAAATTTTTTCGGAGTTTTTATGTTAAAGTATCTTTTCTCTCTTTCAATCATTTTGTCTTTTCCTTTCCTTGAGGCAAACCAAGAAGAAAATTCTAAAATGGTGCGTCTTTTAGAACGTTCAAGAAAAAGTAACTGCCCTCTTTGCTGTGCGGGACCAAGGGGGCCAAGAGGCCCTCAAGGTTTGCAAGGGGCACAAGGTCCTCAAGGACTACAAGGTTTGCCGGGACTTCCGGGCTCTCAAGGACTACCTGGCCCACAAGGCCCACAAGGACTTCAGGGGATTCAAGGACCTCCCGGCCCTGTGCTTGGTAATTTCATCTCTGCCTGGCAGCAAGGTGGGACAGAGGAAGGAAACTGGCTTCCCGTTGTTCTGAATACAACAGGCCTCTCTAATGGGTGGACCCGTCCGAATACGACAGATTTTGTGTGCGCGCAAACAGGAATCTATTTAGTCGTCTACCGAATCGGCTTGAGAACAGATGGGTCACAGGATCCATTAATTGTTTCGGCCAGGGCAATTTTAAACGGGAATGAAATTATTGGAAGCCAATCAGCATTCTATCTAGGAGTATCAGGTCCAGAATTTTTATTCCCCTTATCCAGCAATTTTCTAGTCTCTTGTACCGCGGGAGATGTGATGCAATTCCAATTTGACGGTAATGAAGCCTATACAACGGATGATGGTTCCGGGTCAGGTGTGACTGTCGGGTCGATCGTCACCATTGTTCGTATTCAATAAATAGAGGATGGTAAAAAGAAAAATGACTCCTAGTCCTACAAGAAATGGCAGAGTGGTGAGCTGATACAACCAATGGCGGGCGACCGCTTCAGCAGCCAAGAGGTTCGTTTTTTAACTCACCTCTGCCAAAAAGAGCAAAATGAAGAAGCAAGAGATTTTGAAAAATCAATTAATTCAAAAAGCACAGCAATATTTTACTAATATTGTGAGCATTTTTGAAGTTAATTGAGATTCAAAAGATCTGCTTATTCATCTGCTCCTTTTGGCAGAGGTGAGTTTTTAAGAACCGCCCCTTCATTTGAAACCAAATGCAGCTCCCCGACTAGCTGCCCTTCGTCAATGGGCAATGAGGGGAGCTGCCAGTAAAGTAGGCATTTAACATGCGGATCTTCAGCCGGATAATAGTCGAGAGTTAGGGGCTCATTGAGCATTGTTTTTAATGGTTTAGAAGCTTGATCAATCTCTTTTGAAAATGGCTGCTCCCCTGCCTTTAAAAAGGTACGTGTTATCTTGGGCTGGTTGAAAGCCGTTTCGAACATTCTTTTTGCATCAGCAAAG
This sequence comes from Parachlamydia sp., assembly GCA_021298935.1. Taxonomy (GTDB): domain Bacteria; phylum Chlamydiota; class Chlamydiia; order Chlamydiales; family Parachlamydiaceae; genus Protochlamydia. The sequence goes on from JAJTHR010000118.1 coordinate 2,415, forward strand.
GTTCCTCCATTAAGGAATTGGCCTGATTTAAGTTAAGAGCCTGGATTACAACCTGGTAACTTAAATTTCGCTGCGAAAGAATCTCTAAAAGAGCACAAGTTCTGAAGGGATATTGGTAGAAGCTTCTGATTGGCCTGATATTCGAACATTTTGTGCTTCAATAGAAAAAGATTTTTCAATACAATCTATCTTTGTGAGATTATTTACCCACCTACATAGCTTATTTTTCAACATTCCAGATTCTAGCTTGGCTTAAGAAATCAGACGTCTCAATTAGACCATTTCACATCTGGCTTTGCAACTTTAAAAAAATAAATGATTAAACTATTGATTTTTACAAACTTGCGCTTAATGTTTCGCGTCAATTAAAATGGCAGGTCAACGACAATTAGGATGGCATATAATGCATCCCTTTCTTTTTGAAAGTTTTCGTCCGATCCTTAAGCGTATTAAATCTCTTCTTTCTCTTCACCTCAGTAATGCTTTTTTCTCA
>JAJTHR010000078.1 GCA_021298935.1 Parachlamydia sp.
CAACGCTTAGGGTAAGCAATGACATGCAAGGAGGGGAGTGGAATTTCATTGCGATTCCTTACGGGTGCTTTTGTCCTGAGAATCTCCGCTTTGAGGCGCTTTTCGGCTTTCGCTACTGGAATTTTAATGAAAATCTTTCTTTTACGACAGAAAGCCCAAGTGTAAAGGACGTGGATGCCTTTAAAACTGAAGATCGCTTCCGGACTCAAAACTACTTTTATGGTGCGCAAATCGGAGTCTATACAAAGTATCACTATTGCGATTTTTCTTTTACCCTGAAGGCGAAAATTGCCTTTGGTGCCATGGATGAAAGGTTGAGTATTCGCGGAAAGCTGCTGACAAATGACTTTAATAATTTCGGGCCATTGCAGGCTTTTCGAGGAGGCTATTTTGCTTTGCCCTCCAACATTGGCTTCTACGACAAATTCAAGTTCGCCTACCTTCCCGAAATCGATTTTCTTTTTACCTATCAACTGCGTGACCGCGTGTTCTTTAACCTGAGCTATAATTACCTCTATGTGAGCCGGCTTTTTCGGGCAACCAATCAACTGGATCGCAAAATCAATCCTTCCCAAGCGAATGCGATCAATCGCCGGGCTGTTTTTTCCTTTACTGGAATTGAGAGGCCGAAGCCTTTATTCAAATCCAAAGATTTTTGGGTGCAAGGTTTAAGCGTTGGTTTTAACGTCCTTTTTTAGTCATCAATTTAGAGGGTTTTTTTAGTGTCTTTTCGCTTCCTTGTCTTCGCACTTTTGGCTTTTTCTTCCTGTACACGGCCTTTGCCTCAGCTTGTGGAAGAGCGTGAACTTTTTGCAGAAAAGGATTTGCTCTGGCTGGATGAACGCATCGGCCATCCGGCTGTCATGAAATTTACCTTAAATGAAGCGATCGAATTTGCCATCAATCATAGCTTGTCGCTGCGTGTCCAGGAGGCCGAACTTCGTGTGGTTGGAGATCGAATCTGCCGAGAAATGATATTAATGCTGCCGACCCTAGAAGCATCCGCTCTTGCGGCTCATCGCAGTAACCTGGCTTCCTCTATTTCACAATCGACCAACCCTCAAATTCCCATCCTGCCTCCAAGTTTCGGCTCGCTTCAAACGACTAATACGTCCAGTGTGGAACTTGCCTGGAATATTCTAAACACAGGGATTCAATATTTTCGCGTGAAGCAGGCAAAAAACGCCACATGGGCCAAGGAATTCATTTATCAGCGCGCTGTGCAAGATTTGATTCGCGATGTTGTGAGTGTCTACTGGCTTGCGGCCGTGATGCAAGAGTCAGCCAAGCATGTGGATGAGGTGACGGAAATCTCGAGAGACTTGACTAAAAAGCTGCGCAACAAGGTCGATGAAGGCCATATCTCGCTGAGCCAAGCCACCGACCTGATCGGAAAAATTTACTATCAATTGGTGCAAGCCAAGCTTCAGCTGAGAACGTACTGGGGAGCGATGGATCAGTTCAAGGCGCTGCTGGGCATCCCTCCTTGCACGGAAGTCATTCTGCAAATTCCTGAACAATTCATACCGGCTGAGCTTCCCAATCCTTGCGATTTGCATGAAATGGCTTTGAACTATCGCCCCGAGCTTTATCAGATTGATGCAGAAATGGCGGTGCATGAAGATGAGGTGCGGGCGGCCCTTTTGAACCTGTTTCCTGAACTGACACCCTTTATTAATTATACAGCTGATTTGAACCCTTTCCTTGTGAATAACTACTGGACAACGGTTGGATTCCGCGTGCTTTATAACCTGTTAAGCATCCCGCTTTCATTGAATAGCCAGCAGACAGCCCAGGATCAAGTGTGCGTGTCCAAATCGCAAAGGCTTTTTTTCTCTTTAACCATTTTAGCGCAAATCCACATTGCCCATGCGCAGTACCAGGATGCTTTTAGCCGCTATAAGGATGCCCAAATTTATTATGAGGCGAAGAAAAATAGTTTTGATTTAGCTCTCGCAAGGAAAAAATTGGGTGCGATCGGCGATTTAGAGTATGTCTTTCCTTTGTCTGATTTACTTTTTGCTGAAACGCAAATGAATCTTTTTTATGTCGAAATGATGGGCTCGCTTGAACAGCTGAGCAATTCGATCGGGATTCCCCGCTATTTTACCGAGAAGTATGGAACGGCGCTTGACCAACCAGAAGAAGAACAAGAGGAAACTGAAGAATGTATTTGAAAATGCTTTTGGTCATTTTAAGTATGAGCGCTTTGCTGCGAGCTGAAGAGCCGCAAAGGGTTCCTGTAACGGTCATTTTAGATCCACTTGAAAGGGTTGAAATTTTTCCTGAAATCTTTGAGGAAATTGAAAAAATCCCTTACCGGCTTGGCGAATCCTTCAGGAAAGGAGATTTGCTCCTTAAGATGAAAAATCAATTTTATATTTCTCAAAGGCAAAAAGCTTTGAAAGGTCTGGAATTTGCAAAGGAAAACCTTAAAATTCAAGAAAGCCTCTATAAAGATAAACTGATATCCACTTTGGAAATAATTAAAGCTGAAGGGGATTTGGCGACCGCACAGAATAATTTAGATGAAGCAACACGCAATCTTGACGCAACGATTGTGATTGCTCCCTTTGACGGTAAAATCGGGTTAATCAGCGTCCGAGAATATGAAAGGCCTGTTAGACAAAAATCGATGATGCAAATATTTAATGACAGAGTGATTTTAGCGAAATTTTTCATTCCCGCCCACCTTTTGCCCCGCTTTTCCATTGGGCAAACGCTGCCCATCTTTGTTAAAGACCTTCAAAAAAAATTTCCAGCAAAAGTGACTCGTATTGGGGCAGAAATCAACCCTGTAAGCTTGACTGTCAATTTAGAAGCAGAAATTGAAAATTGGGATGGATCACTGATTCCGGGCATGAGTAGTTACTTAGAAATAGAATTCTAGCTTACTTACGAACTGGGTTTAATATTTCACTTAATTCAAAAATACTCGCAATATTAGTAAAATATTGCTGCGCTTTTTGAATTAATTGATTTTTCAAAATCTCTTGGCTTTCATTTTGCTCTTTTTGCGTAAAGTGAGTTAATAATATACCGTGCGCGGGTAGGTTCTTAAATTTTTGGCGGCGAGATTTTATGGCCCAGTATATTGCGGAGATCGCAGCAAACTTGGATAAGTTTGCAAGATCGAGCAATGAGCTGGGACGTAAAAGATGCCGATGAAAAATTTAAAGACCTATCCGCGCGTGGTATAACCATAGATTCCAGAATTATGGAATAATACCATTTCCCGAAATTAAAATCATAAATTTGACTTGTGATCACCTTCATCTTTAAAAGATCTCTCCTTGTTGATATTCAAAGATATCA
>JAJTHR010000017.1 GCA_021298935.1 Parachlamydia sp.
AGAAACGTATACTTGGCTTGGAATGATTGCAAATTTGCAAGGTGGTAATGGTGCCATGTTAGCCCTTAAAATGCAGGAGACCTTATTGGGTAAATTAGAACCCGGGGGCACTTCATAAAGATGTCTGTCTCAGCCTATTAACCTCATCATATTCGTTTATCTGCATGGATTTCAGGCAGATAAACTCAAAACTCAATATATTGACATTGAGTTTTTTGGTTTCTTGGGTTTATTGACTAATCCAAATGAGTGCGATTTTTTCAACATCAATATCGCTTTTTCTTGGCCTGATTAGAGTTTCATCAATCTGTAAATTTTCTGGGATTTCTCTAGCAATGAGAGAGGCTATTTCTTGATTCATTTCGTCATCTAAATTTTGTAATTCTTTCTCAAGATCCCAGATTTCTCTTTCTGCGATGAGAGCATCTTGAGAATCTTTTGTGATTTTAGTGGCTTTACGCATTGAAGTACCCGTCTGAGTGATTGTTCCTTGGGTGACGCGGCGATTGACAATTGCAGAGACAAGGGTAAAAATGAAGGAGAGACCTGCTTGAAATTTCTGCCATAAAGCAGAGTGTTTTTTTTGTTCGAGCTTTTGTTTGGAGCGTTTGATTTTTAGGCTTAGCGCTTCCACTTTTGATTGGTACTTTTCTTTGATTTCCTCGATTAAAACATCTCTTTTTTCACGTAAAGCCAAAGCTGCACGAATGCAGAAATCCTTTTCTGTCTCTCCTTCGTTGGAAGTTAGATTGGGAGAAGTGGTCGTATAGATGCTATACGTTTGATTCTGATAGAGTAACTGTTCCCAATTCCTTGAAATGGCGGAGGTATTTTTTAAAGGAGGAGGATCGCCAAATGTGCTGTTTTCGAAAGGTTCTTTTGTAAGTTTTTTTACAACGGATGGGTCCGCATCTACCCAGTCTCTTTCATTATTATCATCGTTTGAAAAGAACTGAATCACATCTTTCCAAACATCAATGCCGTTTTTTGGACTGACGAAGTGAATTTTGGCAATACCCATTAATTTAGGTTCATAATGTTTTGTAGAACCTAAATTTAAAAAATACTCCTCTATTTCAAAAGGCGTGAGCGGCTTTTCATTTAATTGTGCGGTTTTTGGTAATGCGGCTGGAATTCTCCCTCGGTCTAAAGGTAACTGGGCAATTTGATTGAGTGTTAAAGGACCTTTTAAATAAGAAAGCGTCCAGCGTGTTTCAAAAAATAGAGGTTTTTTTTCATAGATACTGCGCATGATAAATAGCCGTTTTCCGGTGGAGGCAATCATTTCACCAAGCTCCTTGGCATCCATTTCGCCGTTTGAGGCTGCATGAAGTCCTTCAAGGACACGCATTTGATCCCTTTTCGTTTGCAGTTTACCAATCCACCACGTCCCGCAATTGGCAAGCCCTTTATAATCGATATCGACAGGATTTTGTGTAGAAAGAAAGATGCCTATTCCGTAGGCACGTGCCTGTTTCAGAAGTGTTAACATCGGTTTTTTTGAAGGGGGGGAGGCAACAGGCGGAAAAAATCCGAAAATTTCGTCCATCATCAGTAAGGCGCGTAACGATGAGGTGCCGGGCTGTCTTCGCATCCATGAAATAAAAGCATTCAAAAGCAAAGTAACGAAAAACATCCGCTCTTCTTCTGATAAGTGAGCGATCGATAAAATCGAAATCTTAGGCTTTCCGCTTTCCGTATATAAAAGTTTTTCGATATCAAGAGGAACGCCTTCTGTCCAGGCTTGAAATTCCGGAGAGGCTAGAAGGTGATTCAGTTTAGCTGCAAAGTCCTTCCGCTCTTTTAATGGATAAAATTCTTCAAGATTGAGCGCTCCGACTTTGGTAAAGGGGGGCTTATTGATAGCGCGAATAAGGGATTGAAGACCAATCGTCTCTTCCTTTTTCCAGGCGTGTTGGATAAGCATTGAAAGAAGAATATGTTCACGGCTATTAATCGGATCAGCAGGGAGGCCGATTAAACCAAGCAGAGAATCTGTCAGCGTCAATATTTTTTCGCGCATGGCTGCCGGATCGGCGAGCTCTTCAGGTGATGGAGCATTAAAAGAGGTGAGTAAGGCGATGGGAATGCCTGCATGGCTGGCTGGCGTATAGAGGGCAAAATCCACAGATTCACGCAATCTTTTTATTCTTTGCCCATCAAGGTCCCACGCTGCCAGCCCCTCTTTCCAGTTTTTTGCAATTTCAGCGGCATTTTCGCTCTTGTCAATCCAAGGCTTAAATTGTTCAGCTTCTAATTCGGGAAATGTAAAGTAAAGATTGCCGAAGTCCCCTTTTGGATCGATTACAATAGCGGGGATTTTATCAATGCCTGCCTCTTCAAGCAAACCAATTCCAAGTCCTGTTTTTCCGCTGCCGGTCATACCAACACAAAAGGCATGAGTAGTCAGGTACTTGGAGGGGTAGAGAAAATCTTTTATGGGTTTCCGTGTCAGGGGATCGAGTTCTCTGCCAAGATAAAATGAACCAGCCTTTTCGTACTCCTTCATACTTCTCCATTTAAAATCGTGTATAAGTAAAGGATGGATAAAAAAGCGAGTATTTTTCATTGCTTTAATCAGTTTAAGCGCTATGTTAATTCATGAAATTTAATTCCATAATAGGGTAATTATGAAAAAAATTAATTTAATATTTGTATTAGTTTTTGCGATAGTTTGACCATGCACGTCATTCTGGTCGGCGATACAAAAGATGACGAATTAAATAAAGTCGTGAAAAAAGATTTAAAACAGATGAGTGGCCTCATCGATGACATCTTTGACGAAATTGCTATCGGTGAATTAGATCAAATTAATTATAAACTCACCTCTGCCAAAAGGAGCAGATGAATAAGCAGATCTTTTGAATCTCAATTAACTTCAAAAATGCTCGCAATATTAGTAAAATATTGCTGCGCTTTTTGAATTAATTGATTTTTCAAATTATCTTGCTTCTTCATTTTGCTCTTTTTGGCAGAGGTGAGTTATAAAGGTAAAGAACACACTCTTCCTTTTTATATGACCTCGCTAAAATGCAGGTTATACCGCGCGCGGGTAGGTTCTTAAATTTTTGGCGGCGAGATTTTATGTCCCAGTACATTGCGGAGATCGCAGCAAACTTGGATAAGTTTGCAAGATCGAGCAATGAGCTGGGACGCAAAAGATGCCGATGAAA
>JAJTHR010000070.1 GCA_021298935.1 Parachlamydia sp.
ACGTAAGAGGTTTGGATTGCGCCTAAATTTAATTGCAGGGATTTACAATCGAGATAATGTGGGTAAATGAAATGGGTTACGCAAGATGTCTATTATTTAGACGAAAATGGATCGCTCACTTTACGTTGGATTGGGTCCAGAAAAAATTTATGATCTTAGTAAATTCAATAATCCTATATTTTCCATTGACCATAAAATTTCTAAATTTTTTTCATCATTCCAACAGAAAATTAAATTTTCGGAGATTAAATTAAATGTTAACCCACAGCTTTCCATTCATTTTACTTACAAAAAATATTGGAAATGGGGGTTAACTCAAGGGGAATTTATTCGCAACATTAACTTTAGTGATTTCATCATGCAAAAGATAAATTTTCAAGATGTTACTATCTCCGCTTATCAATGACAAATCAATTTAAGCGAAGCGAATCTGCATCAAATTGGTGAAGGCAAATCAGAAGATTTGAAAAATAAAGACTCCAAGTCGATCGATAAGGATGACGATGAGGACGACCTATATGTAGAAGAAGAGGACTTTGAAGAAGCCTCCCCTTCCAGTAAAAAAATCCCTGCTAAAGGGTAATTTCTAGGAGTCCCGCCATGCGGGACTCCTCTCCTTCTTATGAAAATAATCCTCTATCAGCCTCAAATTCCCCAAAATGCCGGTAACATCGTAAGAACCTGTGCTGTCACCGGTTCCGATCTAATCATGGTTCGCCCCTTAGGATTCAACCCGACGGACCGCCACTTAAAACGTGCCGGACTTGACTACTGGGAAGGAGTCAATGTCAGCTTTATTGACGATCTTGAATCCTATCTTGATCACCATGCCGGAACTTTTTATTTTTTTTCCAGCAAAGCAACTAAGCTTTACACAGAGGTCAAGTACGATCCCTCCTCACTCCTTATATTTGGTTCAGAGACCACTGGTCTGCCCTCCAAGTTCCATGAAAAATGGAATCCTCATTTAGTGACCCTCCCAATGAAAAAAGGGGCCAGGTGCCTCAATTTAGCCACTTCTGCTGGCATTGCCCTCTATGAAGCCTGGCGTCAAAAAAGTTTTTATTAAATTAAATTTGGTCACTTTTTTTAGCCAAAATAGGTTTTTGGCCCGCAAATCGTATCATTAAATTATAATTAATTAAAATATATAATTGTTTATAATTAAAGTATTGAGTTATTAATTAAAACAAAGGATTATAAATGGAACCAACAAGAGATATTATTCCACAGTATATTCAACAAAATCCCCCTATTAAAGAATCGCAAAATACTGACTTAGTTGATGCACTAGAACAAAGCACCACTTTATTTCATAGTTGCATTGAAAATGATCTAATGGAGTCCACACAAAATGCCTCGAACACAATAATGACAGGCCAAACAATTTTGAATCATATGAATACACTTCACACTACCACTTTAGCTTTAAAGGATATTTATCGAACTGTTCGTGATGAAAATACTAATCTTGTCACGACAGGATTCACCCTTTTCAGCGGGATTACTTCGCTCTTGAATGGCCACACTTTCGCAGGATTGGGACTTTCAGCCACCGCTGCACATCAACTCTTGCGTATTTATAATAACCATGGCCTTGAACCAAGTTCGACTCAAAATTTAATAAAGGATATGCATGCGAGCATTTTGTTAACAAAACAGATGAATGAAAGTCAAAATAACACTGTACTTACAATAGAGCGTCACGTTCAGGCTGCTCAACTGAATTTAATTGATATCAAAGATAAATTTAATCACATTGAACAGCTGGCAACTGAGGGTCTCGCAAGCGGAGAAGAAAAAAAGCAACAAGCCATCGGAGCTTACGAAAAAGCAGAGTCAAATTACAATGAAGCGACAGGGCACTTTGATGAATGTCGTCGTAATATGCTTAATTTAATGAATATTTCTACAAATATTATTAATGAATTTGAAGAACTTGTCCATTCGCTTCAATCACAAACTCTTGATGAAGAAGCAGTTAGCGAATTAATTTCCAAATCACTCGCCCTTTTAAAGAATATGCAAGAGCTCTTGAGCTTGGTTGATTCCACTCAACGTCATTTAAATGAGGGTCTTGATTATCTTGATAATGCCGCAACAATAATGTGCGACGCGCAGAAATTGCATCTTGAAGCAGAGCATACCATGCAAATGCACTTTTATACGATACAACATGAGGCGCACCGGGAAAAAGAAGTGCGTCAGTTAGAGGCAAATTTAAATAAAGCTCAGGAACAGGTCAATGAATACAAAGATGTCGGTGAAGTTCAAAAAAAAGTGATCGAGAATGCTGAAATGAAAATAAGACAAGCTGAAGAAAATGAAAATAAAAGGTGGGGTGAAAGAACTCAAATGATTGGCGGAGCAGCTTTATTGGCAGGAGGTATTGTGGGTGGAGTCGCAGTTGGTGCGCCGGTGGGCTACGTGGCAGCCTCAGTTTTCCACTATGTGCGCCGCATGGAAATTTTTTCTACGCTTGTCAACAACGCCCCTACAATTGAATTAGCTGATAATGAAAATTTTAAAGTGACCTATAGTCCCGTTTCTTCTGGTCCCGGGGGATATGTGGCCGGACTTTTCACTAAATTTGTGTATGGCGTAGAGCGCCCTTCCTATACTGTGGGGACAGCCACCATTCGGGTGGGAGATCAGGTGTTTGAATTTAAATTCAGTAAAAAAACTCAAAGTAAAAATGGAAAATTAGATGAAAATGACATGCGAATATTGAACGAACTTTTAATGGATAAGCTTGAGCAAAGAAAAGTGAGCCCTCAGGAAGTGATTGATCTTCTTGATTCATTAAAACAAGTTAAAACTAATCATAATGATTACATCAATCTTATTAATAAAAGTTCCGTTTATTTTCTAGAATTAAGGAGGCGTTGTAAAAAATTAATCAAGGAATCAGGGTAGTGTAAATTTGTTTATGTAAATTCAGTTCGAACAAAAAAAGAATTGAAGAAGTAGTCTGAGATCATGATTTCTCTTAATTAACCAAAACAAAGAGAAAGGTGTCATGATCTCAAACAAACTTTTGAATCCCCAAATATTAGAAGCTTTAGCAAATTTGAAGCAAGAAGGACTTATCAGTCTTAATCCGATTTTAGAGAAACTCCTTAACGAGCTAATGAAGTTGGAAAGGGAACAAGTAATAGGTACCGGCCATTATGAAAGATCGGATAAGCGAAAAGGATATTGTAATGGCTATAAGGATGAAACACTTATAACTCGGAGCGGTAAGCTAGAGTTAAAAGTCCCCCAAGCAAGAGGGGTATCATATTATCCTCAATGTTTGGAACGTGCACTCTAGCTAGCTGTAGCAGAGATGTACTTTTCCGGGGTATCGACCAGAAGAGTAAGGAAAGTAACTGAAGAACTCTTTGGGTTGGAAATTAGCTCTACACAAGTATCCAATCTGGCGAGTCTTCTGGATGAGGAGCTTGAGAAATTTAAAAAAAATCATTAGATGAGATAAATGTGATTTATTTAGTTGCCCATTATGAAAAAGTAAGACATGAGGGGCAAGTTAGAGATCTTGCTGTTTTAAAAGCGTTAGGGATTATACCGCGCGCGGTATAATCCCATTTCCCGAAATTAAAATCATAAATTTGACTTGCGATCACCTTCATCTTTAAAAGATCTCTCCTTGTTGATATTCAAAGATATCAACTTCGAAAAGATCTTTTAAATCTGAAGCGCTGACAAATCAAATTTATGGTTTTATTTTTGGGAAATGGTATAACAAGGAAGGTAAGGCTAAATGAAACAGTTAAAAATTTTAATGGAAAAGCAGAAAGGTTCTGTAGCTGGTTAGAAAATAACTTTGAAGAGGGGTTGGCATTTTTTAGCTTTCCAAGAAGAATGTGGAAGCAAAATCGTACTGTAAATATGGTAGAAAATTTAAACAGGGAAATACGCAGACGAACAAATGTAGTAAGGGTATTTTCAAACGAAATACCCTGCTTAAGACTAGTATCAGCGATCCTTGCAGATAAGCATGAGGACTTGGTCTGTGGCAAGGCTTACTTAAGTTAATCAGCTAAGCAGTTTTGGCCAACGCTCTTTTAAGTTCGTTGGTTCTTGCATGGGGTTCTCATATAATTTAATTTCCCTTAGAGAATTTTTCCAATTTTCTCCAAAAGTAGCAGGTAATTCTTTTATTTGATTGTGTTCAAGCCTGATCGACATTAAATGCCATTCTTTACCAAGTGATGCAGGCAACTCCTTTAGCTCATTATTATTAATAATAAGATGTTGGAGAGGAACGTGCTCAAAGAAAGATGAACTAATTGATTGAATATTATTAAAGCAAAGATTAATTACATTTAAGTATTTAGTGTTTTCATCCCAATTTTCCGGTATGCTTTCAATCTGATTACTTTGAAGATTTAAGTGCTTTAATTTTGGCCAATTTAATTTTTGGGTAAGAGTATTTATTTTATTGTTCAAAAGGTTAACTTTCTCCACTTCTGTAAATAAAAATAATTCTTCAGGAATGAGTGTTAGCTTCACGCTTTTAATTTCAATTACTTTGCATTTTTCAAGTTCTGATTTCCAATCTGGTAGACAAGTTCGCAACGCTGTTGCTTGTTTATTAAGAGAATCAAAATGTTGAATAAAAAACTCTTCTATTTTTTTAAGTTTGAGTTGTTTGAAAGCTGTTATCAAATTCCAATCTTTTTCAACTTGCTGAATGCAATATATTAATGAAGCGGAGGGGGGGGCTTTTTCAAATCTTTCTTTATTAGGGAGAAAATGTGAAACCCTAGCAATAAGCTTTTTTTTTCCGTCAAGATTGTCTCTTCCCAATTCTTTATTCAATAATTCAGGGTTTGTTCCAAAAGCCAACCAGTCTTTACATACGAAATTAAATACCGGATCTGTACAACTTTTTGTTAAAATTTCATTTAAAACATCACTTGGTAGTTGATTAAATGTAACGGATTGCATTTCTAAACCTCATTAATTATTGTTTCATTTTAAATAATTTATATTTAAAAATAAAGATAATTAAAATATTAATCCTCAAATTCTGAAGTAGCGACGCGGTAAACAGCCTGAATAAAGGCCTGTTTTGTTTCCTGTTCGCTGCAGATGGATTCTACCCCTAGCTCCTCGAGTTTTTCATTTTCAATGACGTACTGGGTGCGGGCCAAGATTTTTATGCGGGGATTAATGGAGCGGGCTGCGTCAATGATGCTTAATGTTGTAGCAAAATTGGGTACCGTGATAAGCAGCAGCTCAACCTTTTCCAAATGCGCTGTTTCCAAAATGGTTGGATTGGTGGCATCGCCAAATACAGCCCTTTGTTTGATATCGCTTAGCAGCGCAATCGTATCGATATTTTGATCAATGACTGTGACCTCAAAGTTTAAATCGCTGAGCGCTTCCTCTAATCCTCTGCCAAGAGGGCCAAATCCAACGATAATGGCATGCAGATTGTAAAAAGAGGGAGGAACTAATTCTTCGCATTGGACCGGGGGTTGTGCCTTAATGGAAGAAATCGAAGTATGCATGAAATTGATTCCACGGAACAATAACGGATTCAGGGCAATTGAAATGAGGGCGCAAGCGACCATGACATCGTACCCTTCATCAGGCAAAAGATGGAATTTGATGGCCTCCTCTCCTAAGATAAAAGAAAATTCTCCTATCTGGGCTAGGGCAATGGAAATGGTTAAAGCGACCCTCAAAGGATAGCGCATCACCCAGACGATCAAAAAGGCAACCAGAGGTTTGATGATTAAAATAATAGTGAGCACGCCAATAAAAAAGAGAAAGTTTTCATAAATGGCTATCGGATTGAATATCATCCCGACCGTTAAGAAAAAGATGACAGCAAAGGCATCCTTCATGGGAAGGGAGTTGGCAAGGGCCTGATGGCGCACATGAGTCTGTCCGATCACCATCCCTGCGATAAAGGCCCCTAAGGCAATCGAGGAGCCAAATATTAAGGCAGAGGAAGTGGCAATAACAAATGTCAGAGCGAGAAGGGTGAGTGTAAAAAGCTCCTGTGAGCGCGTACGTGCCACTTTGATCAATATGGACGCCACGATCCTTTTTCCAAAGGTAAACATGATAAAGGTTAATATTGCAAATTTAATCACGGCCCATAGTACCGCACCACCGAATTGGGCAAGAGAAATAGAGGCCCCCTGGCTCCAGCTGGCCAGCGTAGGGAGCAGGATCAAAACAAGGACGGTTAATATGTCCTCCACAATCAGCCAGCCAATGGCAACATGACCCTCAAGCGTATCTAATAAACGATTGTCTGAAAGGACGCGCACAAGGACAACCGTGCTCGCAACTCCGATGGCAAGACCGACAATCAAGCCCACTTCCCACGGCCATCCAATCGCATGGACTAAAATTGTTCCACAAGTCGCTGAAACGAGGGTCTGGCCAATCGCACCAGGTATTGCTATATTTTTTACGCTGAATAACTCTTCCCATTTTAAGTGAAGCCCGACACCGAATAGCATTAAGACGACACCAATTTCCGCCAGCTGCTCTGATAACGCCACGTCTGCGACATAACCCGGCGAATAAGGTCCAATGGCATACCCGGCAAGCAAATAGCCTAATATAGGAGAAAGCTTGAAACGATTGGAAAGAAAACCCATCAGGCTTGCTAAGGCAAAACCGATCGCAAGAATAAAAAGTATCTTTAAATTATAGGAGATCTCCATCCAGCCTGCTTTCAATTATTTTAGTATAAAAAGACTATGTCTATCGACTACACAAACAATTCCCGGGCGCTTCTTTACCATGCATTTTTTCAAAGTAGTTTCGATATAACCTAAACACAAAGAAAAATCTATCTTTTCGTAAAATGAAATAAAGGACGATTTTAAAGAAAAGATTTTACAAAATCAACACTTCTATCTAAAAAGATAAAGAAGCAAGGAAACGATGAAGCTGATGAGAAGACAAGTGACAATTGGAAAATAAAATTGATGGTTCTCCCCTTTAACGGCGATATCTCCGGGCAAGCGGCCTAAAAAGGGAATGCCGCCAGAAAAAACAATGAAAAGGCCCGCAATGACAAAAAGTATTCCTATAATAATGAATAATTTTCCCATGGCGAGCCTATGTATTACGAGTAGGATTGAATTAGATTAAGAAGATAATCCAGGTCTTTAATGCCGACTACTCTTTTTTCCTCTTTGCCATCCTTGAATAAAATTAATGTGGGTACAGATGTGATCTGCAACGCTTCAGTCGTTTGACGGGCCTGGTCAATGTCTAATTTTCCCACCTGTGCTTTTCCTTGAGTGATTCCTGCTAACTCTTCAACGATGGGAGCGATCATGCGGCAAGGGCCGCACCAAGTGGCATAGAAATCAACCAACGTGATCCCTTTTGATATGGTTTCATGAAAATTATCATCTGTTAATTGTATCAATTGTCCGGCCATTTTTTTTCTCCAAAAAATTTTTCTTTTATTATCTTCTGAAAAACAATTTTTAGTCAGCAAAATAATCTACCAAATGCGGCTTGAAATTATGACTTAACTTTATTATAATTAAGCTCTAATAATTTAGGAATTTTTTATGTCTGAAGAAAAACACTATTTCGTCCTCGCCTTCTATCATTTTACGCCGATTCAAGACCCCATTAATGAAGTGGAAAAACATAAAGCCTTTTTTGCCGGCCGCGACCTCACCTCGCGCATTTACATTTCCGAACAGGGAATCAATGGACAAATGAGCGCTGTCAAAGAAGATGCCGAAGCCTACATGAACTGGCTGCATGCCCAACCCCTTTTTGAGAACATTCACTTTAAAATCCATACCTACCATGAGAATGTCTTTCCAAGGCAAATTGTCAAAGTGCGCAAGCAGCTTGTCGCTTTGGACGAGGAGGTGGATCTGGAGCAAGCGGGCGAACATGTGTCCCCTTCTGTCTGGAAGGAGATGTTGAATCGCGAAGAAAGGCCGCTGCTTCTTGATGTACGCAATGAATATGAATGGCAAGTGGGACGCTTTGATGGAGCGGAATGCCCTCCTTGCGAAACGTTCCGTGAATTCAAGTCGTATGCCTCAGAATTAAAGGAGAAAGTCAATCCCGAAAAGACTCCTGTCATGATGTACTGCACAGGAGGTATTCGGTGCGAGCTCTATTCAGCGCTCCTCAAAAAAGAGGGGTTCAAGGATGTCTATCAACTCAACGGCGGCATTATCAACTATGGGTTGAGGGAAGGAAGCGAGCATTGGCTGGGCAAGCTTTTCGTATTTGACGACCGAATGACGGTACCCATTAGCGAAGAGCCGGCGCCTGTCATCGGAACGTGCCATCATTGCGGGTCATCGGTCGAGTCCTATTATAATTGTGCCAACATGGATTGCAATCACCTGTTCCTCAGCTGTCCCGCTTGCGTTGAAAAATCGTCAGGCTGCTGCCAGCAAGCGTGTATAGAAGCGCCAAGAGTGCGTCCGTACCACCAGCAAAATCCCCATAAGCCCTTCAAAAAATGGTATAACTACTTCAACGAGTGCGGCTGCACAGTATAAGAAAAATAAAAATATGTTAAATAAGTTTTATACCAACCAAGACTTCAACTTAAAAAGAAACAATTTTATTTTTGAGGAAGATGATTCTCCTCCTCTTTCGGATATTCAAATGAATGTGAATGGGAGGAAAGTGACGTATCGCTTTCGAGGGAAAGCAGAAAAATAACTTGTTCTAGATACAAGACATTGAGTCGAAAGATAGTAGGCTGGTTGTTATCGATTATTTCCCTCGGGTATCTTAAAAATGATCGTAGAATAGTTGCCTTAAGGCAAGGAAGAAAAATCGTACAAGTATTTAGTGAGCTGTTTCAGCCGCTTGGTAATCCAGAAATAGTCTTAAATAGACTTTTAAATGGAAATGTATTTTCAGAAAAATTGCTATTAAATGTTTTGCGTTTTGCTGATAAAGATCAAGACATTACTCCCCTATTAAATAAATATCATTCACAAAATGGCTATCATCCAACCATAATAGTGGCTGCTGCTTTAGAAGTGATTGAGGAATCCCTTGGAATAAAGTGGGGTAATAACGCAGATGACAATATAAAAATCATTGAAACGTTTGTGAAGCGCTTGAACTGCCGTTCTTTCCATGGCACTAGGTCAAACTTAGCTAAAAATATTTTGCAAAAAGGAATCTCTTTCAGTCGAGATGACAAGTTATTTGATTATGATGAATTTGAAAAAATCGTTAATGATTGTCAACTTGAGTTCAGTCATTTTCCCTTTGGATTAAATAAGAAACGCAATGATATTGGTACATTTTATGTCGCTAATGACCCTGCAAATGCTACTTTCTATGCGCGAAGTAATACTCCTGAATTTTTTTTACCTTTTAAACGATGGGCCATCGATGAGGGAAAAAATTTAAATTTGGATCAATTCAGACAAAGAATAAAAGCTGATAATCCCAAAATGATCAATATCGAACGGATCATTAACTTTGTGCAAAAACATTGGGATTTATGTGCTTCAAGAAAAAAAAACTGTTCAGTTTTAATTATTGAAAAAGAAATTAAAGACTGCTTGAGTGGTGGTGAACCTGACTTGCTTAAACAGTTTTTTTACTATAACAAAGGACATCAAAACCTTTACGATGATTGGGGAATTCATGCATTTATGTATTTTGATAAGAATAAAGTCATTGAAACGTTAGGTCAAATGTTAAACGAAAATTCTTTTGAGATAAATAGGGCATTAACGATTGAAAATTCCCAGTATCCTCCAAGAGTCATTCATGCGATTAAGATTGAATGCATCTAATGAATTAAGTAGGCTTAATCCTATCCGAACTTAAAAGTTCCAGCATCCTTTTCTGCGTGTCTTCCAACACGACCGTCAATCCAGGCTTGATCCCCCTCTCAGACAGCTCAAAGGCGCGCATCGTGTTGCAAATGCGTCCACCTAAACGGATCCCAATCCCCTTAATATTGACCATGTTACCCCAGTCGCCAAACATTTCAAGGGTCATTTCACAAGCTGTAATCATAAATAAAATGCGCTTGCCTGGATGGCTGTGAACGACATCAAAAATCTTTCCGCCAATGTAATGGATGGTAGGAATAATCAATGGAATCGTTCTCGGGTGCGTGGAGGCTTGCATCGCTTTGCCGATAAAACACTGGCGGCAGACCAGGTCATCGGGATCATTGTTGCAAGCGGATGAAAAACGGCCGGAGGGACATTCAAAGGGCTTGTGGCAGTAGGAAAATCCAAGGATCAAAATGGACTCCGCTTCTTGCGCAAGCTTTCTAAAATCTTCTTGGCCATCAATTCCATAATAAAAAAAATCACCGTCCCGCTTATAGGGCTTGGTTTGCCAGGCTGAACGGATAAAGGCCCATCCATATCTCAATGGATGCTTGATAAATCCCTTAAAAATTTGAAATTGATGATCTTTTGTGATCATCCATTTAAGGCTTTTCCATTTCAACCCCTTGGCGGTCTCTTCGGTAATCCCCACCATTTCAGGCAAGACAGTCAGCTTTTTGAGTGGTTTCAGGCGTGCTGCCTCCTTGGCCTTCTCTTCCCAGGATTTTTCAGCATCATCAAATTTCTCTTTCCACAGTGGCAGACTCATACAACCTCATTTTTAACGATAGTAAAGTATACGCTAAATTGAGTAATATTATTAAATGACACTTGCCTTCTCGATTGATTTAGAAGAGACCATAAAAAGCGGCTGCACTGCCGTTCGGCTTGCCCTATTAAAAGGGACGCAGCTTGACTTCCCTGCCATGACGGCAAGCGAATGGAAAAAGGCTGCAACGAACTCTTATCAAGCCCAAGGCTTGCAGCAATTGCTGAAAGAGGAAGCGGCCTATCAGCAAAAGATGTACGGGCGCGGGCCTACTTTTGAAACGCATGTCCTGACTACCTTGCATATTTCACCAGCCTTTACAACCTCCCTGCTGCAGCTTCTCAATTCAGGCGGAACCCTCTATTTTAATCAAAAAGCCCTGGTTGTTGATTTTGTCAGCAAAGTCGAGCTGTATTACGCCATCTATCCGAAAGAACAGCAAAAAATTGAGGTCCAGCCCCGTTTAAAATGGCGCGGAAATGACATTGAATTGCAGACATGCGACTGTATCGGACCCGGAAAACCTGTCTGGTTCATTAAAGGGATTTCTTTGAAAGGCATCGTCTCCTCACTAAACTGGAAGGAATTGCAAAGGGCCTTTCAGACAAGGCCTTGGGAATTAGAAGGAGCTGCCAAACAAGCCTTTTTAGAAGACTATGACGAAGAAGATCCGGACGCCCCAAAACTTACCTTTGAAGGGACGAGTGCGGCTAACATCATGGCCGCAGCCCAACCCTATCCACTCCTTAAATTAAAAGATCGCACTGGTGCATTTGCAGACTTGTGGCTGGACTATGGCAGCGGCTGCCAAGTTGAAAACCTGGATACAAAACCGGTTTTAAAGAATGGCGACCTGCAAATCAAGCGGCAATGGGAGGCAGAAAAAAATTGGGAAAAAGATCTACTTGAAACAGACTTCATTAAAAAAAATGTCAGCCATTCCAACTACTATTGTCCGCTCGATAAAGCGGCGAAAAGCCTTTCCTTCCTGCTAGAAATCGGCTGGACGATTTTAGACTGGCAAGGCAGGCGGGTCGTCAAACAAGAAAGCCTCGACATGCAGGTGAGCGAGCATGCCGGCTTCTTGTCAATTAATGGGAAAGTCAGTTATGCCACCCACCAAACAGAATTGACGAAAGTCATGGGGGCCTTCAATCGGCGTGAGAGATTTATTCAATTGGATGGGCAGACTGTCGGCTTGCTCCCTGAACTTGGCAGCGATTCTCCTTATTTGGAATTAATGGAAGAGGGGGAAATCGTTGGCGAAGATTACAGGTACAAAAAAACAAATTTGGATCCCTTTCAAATGTATGGAAGGGGGCCCGCGTATCCCCCGCTCTCGAATCACTAAAGGAAAGATGGCAGACATTCACCGGAATTGAAAGGAAAGAGGCAGGCCCCTCTTTCTCCGGCCACTTGCGTCCCTATCAGCAAGAGGGACTCGATTGGCTATCTTTCCTGAACACCTATGGTTTCCATGGCATTCTGGCAGACGAAATGGGGCTTGGGAAAACAGTGCAAGTAATGGCTCTTATCTCTACGCTCCCTCCTGATGCCAACCATTTAATTGTCATGCCAACCTCTTTGCTTTTTAACTGGAAAAATGAGTGTGCACGCTTTCTCCCCTCGTTTTCCTGCCTCGTGCACCAAGGAACGCAAAGGGCGAGAGCACCTGAAGAGTTGCAACGGCATTCCATTATCCTGACTTCCTTTGCAACTTTGCGCAACGACCTTCCCCTTTTAATGAAAATCCCTTTTCATACGCTTGTTTTGGATGAAGCGCAAATGATCAAAAATTCCAAAACCCAAACCTTTCAGGCCGTCTGTTCCATTCCCTCGACTTTGCGCCTTAGCTTGACAGGAACTCCTGTGGAAAACCATATTGGAGAGCTTTGGTCCCATTTTCATTTTCTGATTCCCGATCTTTTCGGTACGGAAGAGAGTTTTCTTTCCTCTGTCCAGGCCGCTTCAGTCGATCGGCGCCACCTTGAAAAAATCCAGAAAAAAAGTTCCCCTTTTATTTTACGGCGCCGTAAAAGCGATGTAGCGAAGGACCTTCCTCCACGCATCGACCAAACGGTCTGGGTTGAAATGGGGGAAAGCGAAAGAAAACTTTATGAAAAGATGCTGGCAGGCTTTCGGAGCGGTTTATTGAAAAAAGTGGAGCTTGAGGGAATGGGCAAGCACCGCCTTGAAGTTCTGGAAGCCATTTTGCGCCTACGCCAGCTGTGCTGCCACCCGTTGCTAACATCTGCTCTATTAGACGAGGAGGAAACACCCTCAAGTGCAAAATTTGAATTCTTGCAGCAGGACCTTGAAACGCTTGTGGAGGAAGGGCAGAAGGTGCTCATTTACAGCCAGTTTACCTCTATGCTGCAATTGATGGCCTCTTTCGCCAGGAGCCAAGGCTGGCCGTTCGGCTATTTGGACGGCAGTTCGACAAATCGGGAAAAAATTGTACATGCTTTTCAAAATGACTCCGATCAGCTGCTCTTTTTTGTCAGCCTGAAGGCCGGTGGTGTAGGCCTGAATCTCACTGCGGCCGATTATGTCCTGCTTTATGATCCCTGGTGGAACGAGGCTGTTGAAGAACAAGCGATTAACCGCGCCCACCGTATTGGAAGGATAGATCCCGTGTTCGCGAAAAGGTATGTCGTGAGAGAAAGTATCGAAGAGAAAATGATGAAGCTCAAAGCAGCCAAAAGAGAAGTAGTAGAAGAGTTATTCGACGGGGAAGGCCGCTCTCAAATTACATTGGAGGACCTTCACTATCTTTTAGAATAAGGGCTCGAACTGCGAACCTTGCTCGTTTTCGTACAGTTCTTTCGCAGTCAGCTTAACAGTTTCTAAGCCACCGGCAAATCCAACCAAACGCATTAAGTGATCGACGTAACCAAGTTCAGTCAACAGGTGATCATTCAAAGACTCTAAGTGAGCCAATTTTTTTTGTAGATCAATCTTTTTCATATGCACCTCCTAAGGTACCTTTATGATGCGAAAACCATGCCAAAATGGTCTCCCTGGGCTCAAGTTATTATTTTTTAGTGAGCCCAGGGCTTAAATTATGTATTATGGACTTTTTAGGACACTATTGGCATTGATGAATTCTTAAAAACGGTTTCTCGTTTATCTTTAAAGAATCTAAGTTAATCCTCGATTGTAAAAAATTGATTAAGACAAAATCAAAGTTTTATAAATTAGGACTAATCTTCCACCCTGTGCTCATGATCTTGATTTTCCAGTAATTCGAGGGCCACTTCTTTAGCTGATACTAACCCTTGCGGAAATCCTACTGATTTAAGGAGAGTATCAATGTACATAAGCTCGGTTTCAAGCTGATCATGGACAAACTCTAAATACGCAATTTTTTTCTCGATTTGTGCCTTATTCATAACCCCTCCTTTTAACAGATGGCTAATGAATGCAAGTTGAATGCCAGGTTATTTTATATTAATAGTTATAATTTTATTTAAAAATAAATAATTAAATGCTAAAATGTAAGTATAAAATAATTAATTTAATAAAAAAGAAGGAACTATGATAACTAAATTACTGATTTTTATCACTATTTTATTTAGTTTTAATTACAATCCTATTCAAGCCGCTTCTCTACACGCCGTCTTAGTCGGCGATTCCCTGAATGACAGCGATCCTACAGGTTTTGATGGTGGTGTTGACCTATGGCAAAGAGAGGTAAAAAAAATAGCAGCGCTTTCCGGCATGGATTTAAAAGGGGTTATTTTTGAGGATGAAAATTGCCGCATAGAAAATGTTCTCGCCTATGTTGAGAACATGAAAGTGGAAGACGATGACATGATTCTTATCTATTTTGCTGTCCATGGCTCACGTACAAGGGAAAAAGCAAATAAATGGCCCGACCTGTTCTTCTCCCTTGACCGTCAAAAAATCGACTTTAATGTCTTTAACGAAATTGTTAAGCAAAAGGGAGCCCGCCTGGTTATTTCCATTGCAGATTCATGCAATAACATTGTCAATTCGAATGGAAATACACAGCCTTATCAATTGAAAAACCTAATGGAAGGCCAAGAAATTGAAACGAATGTGATTTCTAATACCACCTCCTATAACGACTTAGCTGTCAAACATGCTCCACAGGAATTGGTTTCAAAGTACCGTAATTTATTCCGTAATCAGAGCGGTTATATTGTTGTTTCCACATCCAGCCCCGGCGAGTATTCGATCAAACACTGCCTCACGGGAGGGATTTTTACAGGCCAGTTGATTGAAAACCTAAGAAAGACAAGAATGTCTGCTCAGATCACATGGGAAAGCCTATTGCAGACAGCCAAAGAAGCGACGAGCCGTAAAGTGGATACCATTAAAGGGGAGCTTTCCTTATCACTTGGACAAACCCCTCAATTTGAAATTCAACTTTTTAACAGATAAGTTTCAAAATTAAGCAAAGCCATTTTTGATTCAATCCCGTTTCTTACTTGAAGCCGCCTTATGCACTGCGTACCAAGCACGCGATGGCAGGGAATCAGCAAGGGAAAGGGATTTTTTTTGCAGCAATTTCCAATTGATCGCGCAGACAGGGGACTTCCGGCCAAAAGAGCAATCTCTTTATAGGAAAGGGTATTTCCAAATGGGATTTCATCAATGATGCATAAAACCCGTCTCATAAAGGGAGGAGTGCATCTAGTGTGTAAGGCTTTTCATCTTCTAATACCATTTCCCAAAAATAAAACCATAAAGTTGACTTGTCAGCGCTTCAGATTTAAAAGATCTTTTCGAAGTTGATATCTTTGAATAT
>JAJTHR010000153.1 GCA_021298935.1 Parachlamydia sp.
AGCTGACAAAGTCACTGTCACAAAAGAGTTTACAACCATTATTGATGGCGCAGGCTCTCCAGAAGACATTTCAGGCCGCATCAAGCAGATCGATGCAGAAATCGCTTTGTCGACAAGCTCGTATGATAAAGAAAAGCTCGAAGAGAGACGGGCAAAACTAAGCGGCGGGGTAGCTGTCATACGTGTTGGAGCGGCTACAGAAACAGAAATGAAGCAGAAGAAGCAAATGTTCGATGACAGCCTGAATTCAACCAAAGCTGCCCTCGAAGAAGGAATTGTGCCCGGCGGCGGCCTTGGACTTCTCCATGCAAGCAAAGCTGTACAAGATCTCAAGCTGGAAGGGGATGAGGCCATCGGCGCTAAAATCGTTCAGCTTGCCTGTGAAGCGCCTATCAAGCAAATCGCCCAGAATGCGGGATTTGATGGCAGTGTAATTTTAAGCGAAGTGTTAAAATCACCCCAAAATTATGGATTTAATGCACTGTCAGAACAAATCGAAGATCTCGTTGCTGCGGGTGTAATTGATCCAGCTAAAGTTGTCAAAAACACTTTGACATACGCATCTTCGACAGCCGGAATCATTCTTCTTTCAGAAGCTTTGATTGCCGATGCCGACGAAGAGGAAGAAGAATAACAGTCCACTATAAACTGCCGTGATACACGGCAGTTTTTTTACTAAATCCAGGTTATGAAAGCCTTTTTTATATCGATTGTATTGACTGCGTGCACTGTCATTTGGTGGACGCTTGCTTTTCGGCCCGCTGCACAGCCTATCAACGACGCCTATTATCCGACGAACAGACAGCTAAGCAAAGAGCGCGCTAAACTGCAAATTGCCTTGAACGGCAATGTGCCTGCCATGATTGAACTCATTTTAGCATGGGAAAAGGAAGCCAGGGACCTTGCAGAAAAGGGAGTGCAGGGCATCCAAAAGCTTTCAAAGGAAGAACATCTCTTAGCTATCGCCCTTGGCGAAATCATAAAAGAAACACCGACCCCCCAAATGAAAAAATTCCTTCCCCAAACGTTTTTGTCAGCGAGCGTCTTGCTGGCGATTAGTTCAGGGGATGAAATTGCGGCTCTGCCCACAGGCCTAGAGAATTACCCGGCCCTCTTCCCCGAAGGGTTGCTTAAAGACTACATCCCTTTCGAAAAAATGAGCAATGAAGAACTGTTTTCAAAAAATATCGACTTGGCCTTTACGGCCCACTACTCCCATCCCCCCGTGCTTGCGCGTCTGAATCAACAGGGAATTGCGAACTGCTGCATAAAAAACATCAACACCTTGCAAGACATTGACGAAGCGATACTGACAATCGGCGAGGCAAGCAACCACACTTTGGAAGCCATAATGCTTGTCAAGTTCATTAAAGCGGCCTTTTATGCCTTTGATAACCGCTTAGAAGCCCATTATCAAAATAACCAGGCAAATAGCAAGGTCCTCTATCTTACATACAGGCAAGGATATGCGATTCCAACGCTCAAGTCTTTAACAGGCCAGCTTTTAGCAAGGGCCTTGTTTCATTGTCCTTGCTACGATTGCCCTATTCCTGAAAATACCGATGAGTGGAGCCAGCCGATCGACCAGGAAGAAATTTTTCAATCCCCCCCAGATAAATTTATTTTTGCTATTCAATCAAATAGTCCCCCTCCCCTATTCAATGTCTTCAAAGAAAAGACGCTCTACTGCCTGGATGAAACAGTGCAAAATTCACCTGCCCAGCACATTATCCTCGCTTATTTTGATTTAAGCCAGGCTTTGATTTTATGAATAAAACTGGACTCTTTTTTGTATTGCTGCTTGGCGCTTCTGCCATCGCCACACTTACGATGGGCGAGATCCCTTGGGAAGCTGTCTGGAAGGGTGCGGTGCTGAAAATAAAAGGGTTGAATCCCACTTGGAATCCTTTGCTGGATGAGCGTTTACCTCGGCTTATTGTGCTGGCATGTACAGGTGCCTCCCTAGCCGTGGCAGGTGCTGTGACCCAATCGCTTTTTCATAACCCTCTCGCTTCGCCTAGCGTGCTGGGTATCAGTTCTGGAGGCTGCCTGGCAGTCGTTCTCGTTTTTGTGTCCGACCTTCACTTGAAGATTCCTGCCCTTTTGCCCCTTTCCGCTTTTACAGGTTGCATGGCAACTTTGTGTCTGGTATATGCTTTGTCCTGTCTACAGCAAGGCTCGCGCCTGACCCGTCTTATTTTAACCGGAATTGCCGTATCCAGTCTGATCATTGCCTTGCAAAATCTGGTCCTCTATTCCATGCGCCACAATTGGCAGCTGATTCAAACCATTTCCGAGTGGGAATCGGGCTCCTCCCTCGACCGGAACTGGAGCCACGTCCATCTGCAGCTCCCTTTGACCCTAATTGGTCTTGGAGGTTGCTGGCTTTATAGAAAAGAGTTAAATATTCTGGCGCTTGGAGAAGAAGAAGCGCAAAATTTAGGAATTGAAGTCAGACTCATTCGATGGCGCCTTTTTTTATGCATTTCCCTTTTAACAGCAGGCTCCCTGGCAGCCCTTGGAATGATCGCTTTCTTCGGTCTCGTACTGCCTCATGTCATCCGGCAGCTGCAAGGAGCGGATAACAACAGGTTGATCCCCTTATGCATTGTAGGAGGGGCGGCCGTTTTAATCACTTTCGATCTTTTTTTACGGCAGGCCAGGCTCACCTCTTTTTCCATCGGCAACCTTTCAGCGATTATTGGAGGGATGTTTTTTCTTTTTCTTCTTTTTTATAATCAAAAGCAGGCAGAGCATGGATTTGCACGTTAAAAACCTCTCCCTTCACTACAAGGGGAAGGAAGGACCGCAAATGACTCATTGCTTTGAGAGAGGAAAAATAACAGCCCTTTTGGGACCGAACGGGTCGGGGAAAACCACCCTTTTAAAAACCCTGGCAGGACTTCAAAAGGCCGCTTCTGGCACAGTCGAATGGAATGGTCTCTCGCTGCTCCAGTTAGCCCGTAAAGCTTTAAGCGGCATTGTCAGCCTGGTTCCCCAAAACCCCCTTTCGTTTTTTGATTACACCGTCGAAGAGATGGTCCATTTTGGACTTTATTCCCGTTCAAAGCCCTTGGACCAAGAGGATGTATTTGAGCTGACTGATATAAAACATTTAAGAACGAGAATGCTTTCAACTCTGTCAGGTGGAGAGAAGCAGAGGGTCTATACAGCCCGTTCCTTGATCACTGGCTCCCCTATTATATTATTGGACGAGCCCGCCTCCAACCTGGATATACGCCATCAAATTGAAATCTGGACACTGTTGCGCCATCTTGCCCAACGGGATAAAAAAGTCATCGTCGTCGCTTTACATGATTGGCAGGCAGGCGGACAGTATTGCGACAATGCCATCATCCTTCAGGAAGGGGAAATGGTTGCCGCAGGGATGTACAAAGAAGTATTTAAAGATGATATTTTGAAAAATGTTTTTGGCGTGAAATTCTGTTCTTTAAAGGGGACCTACGTCAAAACATAGGACCCCTTAATCCGTTAATGAGCAGGCACGATTTGTTGATTCTTAACCGTACGATTTTCTTTTTGATTCGAATGCGCTTTTTTCTGCTCCTGTCTCGTTTCCCTGATCACTTTCTTTTGAATTCCTCTAAGATGATTAGCATTCATAACATCGAGGGAATTGCAAAACTAATAGAATAGAAGGATTTTTCAAGTCTCGTTAGGCAAAATCTAAGCTAATCCGAAAAATCCTTCTGTTCTATCAGCCTTGTAATGCCTTGTTTTGATACAATTGCCATGATTTTATTGCAACGCAACTTGTTCAATGCTCAAAGAGCGTCCATACAAGCAGAAGTCAATAGTCTCGTCAACTTCACTGTTCTCTATAAAGCTCTTGGTGAAGGGTGGGTGCAATGCCAAGCAGATTGCTATTCACCCTAAATAACTGACAGTTGAATACCCTAGTCTCCAATTTAAATTTAAAAATTATTTTACATAAAGTCTTTTATAGATTATATTTTTTAAATTTCTATCCAAGTACAGATAAGCAGAATTTATTTAAGGAGAGTGGATGGGAAATCCGAATACGTTGAATCTTCCTAAGCCTTTAAGCTCCGAAGAGCTTGAGCTATTAACAGAAGACAGGGACCACACATCGATTATGCGTATTTACGCACAAGATGTCTTTGTCAAGCACGAAAAAAGTAATTTAAAAATCCTTGTTAAGGCTGAAGACCTACGTAAACAGCAATTTGGCCGGTATTCCTTTATTAAGGCTAAAGCTGTATTAACTAATGACATTTACGATTGTCATAATATTATCGAACTCACCTGTAGAGTAGCCTGTGGTAGATTGTATAAGTTGAAGGATCGCCTTTCAAGTGAAGATGAGATCAATATTTTTGATCACTTAGACTTACTACTTCCTACTTGGGAATCTGTGGGCCTCATCACCTACCAAAATGGAATACAGAATACTTTGGAAGATTTTGAAAAAATGGGGGACAGCATTATCGAAAAGTTTGTTTCTTCTAAGGAATTTAATCCGCCGGTCTTTCCTCTTTGTATTGGCATTTATAACAAGACAACCGGAATGGGTCCAGGTGTAATTTTAGATTACAACAGAATATGGG